>CANQZU010000001.1 GCA_947628415.1 uncultured Clostridia bacterium
GGTGTGGATTTAAATTTACAATTTCCTGCTCGGGTGGGATAATGCAAAAGAAATAAAATTTGCACAAGGCTTTACACGGTCCTAGTCCTCGTGATTTCGTAGGTTACCGGTCCTTTGACAGAGCCAGAAGCTTTAACTATTTATAATTTTACTTTAGCACACAATTTTAAATTAGTTCTTGCTTACCATACACAAGGAAAAGAAATTTATTGGCAATTTCAAAACTTTAATCCACCTAATAGTTTAACTATTGGAGAACGATTTGCACAAGCAAGTGGTTATTCTTTATCTGAAACGCCTTATAATTCTAGCTTTGCTGGATTTAAAGATTGGTTTATTCAAAATTATAATTTGCCAGGATATACCATCGAGGCAGGTATTGGTGAAAATCCGCTTCCACTTTCTCAATTCGATGAAATTTATAATGATAATCTTGGTATTTTTGTTTTAGGTGCAATATTATAATATCCTTATTTATATTGACAAATAAAATTATAGGTTTTATAATATTTATATAAAATTACAATGGAGGTATAGACACATGTTGAATGAACAAGAGTTTCTGACATTATTCCCACGGTCTACGAGGTATAGTGTACATCAATTGCCAAAGATTTTAAGGCCTTGTCATTTTCCATCTTGTTCTCCAAATGTCAAGTTGGAGAATCAGGGAAGAAAAATTGAGCCTTGCTCAATGAAACTGTTTGATTCTGAAAAGAAAACATGAAAATTGGGAGACGACTTATTGTCTCCCAATTTTTATCCTTTATATTCTCCACCATTTATATGCATAACTTGGCCTGTAACATACGATGAATCTGCACTTGCTAAATATACAAATAACGGAGCTATTTCATATGGATGACCGAGCTCTTCCCATTGGTGAATCTGAACCAAGTGTAGGTATTTTTTCAGCCTCCCAACATGCTGGTTGAAGTGGTGTCCAAAATACACCAGGTGATACTGCATTTACTCTTATATTTTTGCTTGCTAAATTGGTAGCTAGCGATCTTGTAAATCCTACAATTGCACCTTTGCTTGTAACATAATCTATCAATTCTGGTTCACCTTTAAATGTAGTAATAGATGTAACATTAATAATGCTTGAACCTGGTAACATATGTTTTAATGTCCTTTTTGTTAAATAAAACATAGAATACATATTTGTCTTCATTGTTAAATCAAATTGTTCATCTGTAATATCTAATAAACTTTTTTGTTGATATTGAACTGCAGCATTATTTACTAGAATATCAATTTTACCAAATGCTTTCATTGTTTGTTCTACAATTTTATCACAAAAATTTGTATCTTTGAGATCTCCTGCTATTAATATACAGTTTCCACCAAGTCTTTCAATAAATTCTTTCGTTTCTTCTGCATCTTTATGCTCATTATAATAGGCAATTGCTACACTAGCTCCTTCTTTTACAAATCCTACAGCTACTGCTCTACCTATTCCAGAATCTCCTCCTGTTATAATTGCTACTTTATTCATTAACTTTCCGCTACTTCTATAATATGGATTGTTAAATATTGGTCTAGGTGTCATTAAGTACTCCATCCCTGGTTGTACATCTTGATGTTGTGGAGGAAATTCCACCTTATAGTCCTTACAAATTAATCCATATCCCTGATCATCTATGTATTTTAATCCATAGTCATCTTGCCCGTTATTATTTGAAGTATAATATTTATAATCCATTTTTTTCACCTCTTTTATTTATATTCTAAATAAAAGATTTTGTGAAATTTTTTTATTTTTTCTTATTTAATAATTGTTCTTTTTTCATCGGCTCCTACACCAATGTATTTTACTGGCACACCAGTATATTCTTCAATAAAATGAATATAGTCTTGTGCTTCTTTTGGAAGTTCTTCAAAAGTAGTTATTCCTTCAGTTTTCCAACCGCCTTTTAGTTCATGATAAATTGGCTTGCAATTTTCTTTATCAATTGGAACATGTTTTATTGTTTTACCTTTATATTCATAACCAATACATACGTTAATTTTATCTAATTTTCCAATTGTATCTAGATGATTAACACATAGAGAAGTTAATCCACTTGGAATTTTTGTATGTTTTACCATAACTAAATCAAGCCACCCTGTTCTTCTTGGTCTTCCTGTTGTTGTTCCATATTCATGACCCCATTCACGAATTAAATCTCCTATTTCATTGTTTTGTTCTGTAATAAAAGGTCCATTTCCTACTCTAGAAGTATATGTTTTAATAACTCCTATTACTTCATTTATTAAAGTTGGTCCTATACCAGCTCCTGAGGCTGTACCACTTGCATTTGGATTAGAAGAAGTTGTCATTGGGTAATCACCATGATCATTATCTAACCAGAAAGATTGAGCTCCTTCTATAATTATTAATTCATCTTTTTCTATTGCTTGATTTAAAATTGGATAAATATCACTAATGAAATCTTTTACCACTTCTTTATATTTCATACAATATTCGTATTCTTCTTCTACTGTAATAATAGGAAATTTTTCTTCTGTATAAACTCCTTGTTCTATTAATTTATTAGCTTCTGTTACTAGAACATTATATACTTTAAGATTTTCTGTGATTTTATTTCTTAATTCTGATGATTCCACAAATAAATCATACATTCTTAAATTTGTACGACGTGCCTTTTCTTCATAAGTTGTTCCAACACCTCTTCCTGTTGTTCCAACTTTATTTGCTTTTAACATCTCATACAATCGATCTAACTGTTTATGATGTGGAAAGGTTATATGAGTTCTTTGACTAATTACAAAATTATCTTTTTCTATTTTTATACCAGCCTCTCGCATTTGTTGAATTTCTTCTGTTAATATTTTTAAATCCGCTACTACTCCTGGTCCTATCATGGAAATAACTTCTGGTCTAATAATAGAAGATGGTAATAAATGCATTGCATATTTTTTTCCATTAGCTACTACGGTATGTCCTGCATTACTTCCTCCTGTTGCTCTTATTACTATAGAAGCTTCTTTTGCTTCATAATGAACTGCTCTTCCTTTTCCTTCATCTCCATATTGAAGACCAACAATCATTTTTACTGCCATATTTCTTGCTCCCTTCTAACTTTATTTTGTAATCCATTTTACTAAATCCAAATTAGCTGGTTCTAATAACATTTCATGTTTTGGCATAACTCTAAAGGTATAGCCATAATTTCCTCCTGTTGTTAATTCTATTTTAGCTGTATAGTAATATTTTTTTGCTTCTTCGTCTTGGTCTTGTAGTTTCATTGGTATGATACTAACATTTTCTACTACACCATTGTCTAAAATTTTTCCATAATATACTTCTACTGTAATATTTTCTACTGATATATTTGGTAAAGTTACTTCACAAGATACCTCTATATTATTACCTGCATCAATTGTAATGTTATCTAAATTATTTACTTGTGATATTTTAATATCTTTCCAATTCATGTATAAATCTTTTTTCCATGAATTATAAGATGCTACATTATCTATATCACTATAATATTTTTTTGTTAAATTACAAAGTGGTATATATAGATTATTTGTATAGTCTACTAACATTCTTGAAGTACTATACTTTCCTCCTGTAGTGATAATAGAATTTTTCATAAATTCTAGCCATTTTTTAGATAATCCATTTTTTTCTTTATCATAATAAATTGGTATAATTTTTTCTTCTAGTGTTCGATACATACTTTGACTATCTGCTATATCTTGTGCTTCATAAGACTCATATTCACTATTATTTCCAATTGTCCATCCATTATTTTGTTTGTATCCTTCTGCCCACCATCCATCTAATATACTAAAGTTAATAACACCATTTACAGATGCTTTTTGTCCACTTGTTCCAGATGCTTCCATTGGTCTTCTTGGGTTATTTAACCATACATCCACACCACTTACTAGATATCTTGACATTGCAATGTTGTAATTCTCTAATATGAAGATTTTTCCTTTAAATTGTGGCATCATAGATATTTCATGGATATATTTTATTAAGTCTTGTCCTTCTTTATCAGCTGGGTGTGCTTTTCCTGCAAATATTATTTGAACAGGTCTATCTTGATTGTTTAAAATTTGTGTAATTCTTTCTAAATCTTTAAAAATTAAAGTTGCTCTTTTATATGTTGCAAATCTTCTTGCAAATCCTATGGTTAAAGATTCTGGGTTTAATTTAGAAACAATTTCATTAATTTCTTCATAACTATAACCAGAACGTCTTAACCTTTCTTGGGTATTATCCTTTACTAATTTTAATAATTTTATTTTTCTTTCATTATGTACTTCCCATAATTTTTCATCTGGTATATTTCTAATTTTTTCCCATACATAATCTTGATGAATGTTATCTTGCCAGTATGGAATTAAATATTTATTGTATAATTCTTTCATTTTTGGTGCAAGCCATGAGCAAGTATGAATTCCATTAGTTACGTATTCAATTGGAGATTCATTTGCAGCAATATTAGGCCATATTTCTCCAAATAATTCTCTTGAAACTGCTCCATGTAATTTACTAACTCCATTTTTCTTTCCTGCAATTTTTAAAGCTAATATTCCCATATTAAATCCATCGTCTAAATCTATTCCTGGTTTCATTCCTAGCTTTAAAAATTCTTCTCTTGATAATCCTAATCTAGGCCAAAAGTCTTTAAAATATTTTTCTACTAATGGAAGTGGAAAAATATCATTTCCAGCAGGCACAGGTGTATGAGTTGTAAATACTGTTTTAGAACTTGCAATATCTTTTGCCACTTCAAAAGATACTTGTTTTTCTTTAATGATATCTTTAATAATTTCTAATGTTAAAAATGCAGAATGTCCTTCATTCATGTGGTAAACTGTTGGTTTTAAATTTAAATATTTTGTTAATAAATTAGCTCCTGCTTGACCTAAAACAATTTCTTGACGAATTCTCATTTCTTGGTCTCCGCCATATAATCTTAATGTTACATCTCTGTCTTCTTCATTATTTTTTTCTATATCAGAATCTAATAAATATAATTTAACTCTTCCTACATTAATTTGCCATACTTTTAAATACAATCTTCTTTTTGGGAATTTAACATAGATTGTCAAATCTTCTCCTTTTTCATCTTTAACAGGATGAATTGGTAAGTCAAATAAATCAATGTTACGATATTCTGTCTCTTGTTGTCCATATCCATTTATTTTTTGATTAAAATATCCATTTTTATATAATAAACCAACTGCAACTAATGGAATCCCTAAATCACTTGCTGATTTTAAATGGTCACCTGATAAAATTCCGAAGTCCACCGGAATAAATAGGTATTGTTTCATCTAATCCATATTCTGCTGAAAAATATGCAATTAAACTATTTTTATTTTCTGGATATTGATTAGAAAACCATGTATTTTTACTATTCATGTAGTTCTCAAAATTTTCTACAATTTTATCATACGTTTTTAAAAAAGTAGTATCTTGAGTAACTTTTTCTAAATTTTCTTGTGCCACTTGTTTTAAAAATTTTACTGGGTTTTTGTTACATTGTTCCCATAAATCTCTATCTATTTGTTGAAATAATCTTAAAAATTCTGTATTCCAAGACCACCATAGGTTATTTGCAATTTCTCCTAGTTTTTCAATTCTTTTTGGTAATTGTGGATTTACCGTAATTCTATTAAATATATACATTAGTTTACTCCTCCTTAGTATTTTGCTCGTTTTTCTTTTGCATATTTTAACATTTATATTATCTATTAAATAACTTGTTTTGTCAAATATTTTTGTATATGATTTTGCTTTTTAATTTAAAATATTCTTAAAATATCATTATAAGTTACATATAATGATATAGCAATTAAAATTGCAAAACCTGCCAATTGTATATTAATTTCTGTTTCTTGCTTCATTGGTTTTCTACGAATTGCTTCTATAACTAAAATTAAAATTTTTCCACCATCTAAAGCTGGTATTGGTAAGAGGTTTGTTACACCCAAAGATAAAGAAATTAAAGCCATCATTTCAAAAAATTCTCTTACTCCATCTGTTTTTGCAACTACCTCTGAAATTCCGACTGGGCCCATCATTTGGTCTACTCCTACTTTTCCTGTGAATAATTGTTTTAAGTTGTCAACAATTGAAAATAAAAAGTCTTGTGTCTGCATTACTCCATTGATACATCTATTTAAAAATGTATCTTCTGCTGGTTGTAAAACTACTCCTAAATAATAAGTTGATTTATAATCTGGTTCTAATTCTATTGTTACTTCTTGATTTCCCCTTTTCACTACAAAAGTTATTATATTTAAGCCTTCTTTTCCTATTTCTTGTAATGCTACATTTCTATCTTCATTAATTAATACTCCATTCACTTTTAACAATACATCATTTGCTTTAATTCCTTGTCTTTCAGATGCGCTTTCTTTTTCTACAGCAATTATTTTACATTTATCATCTAGATATATTCCTGTAATTTTTGAAGATACTTCCGTTGGTTTAATTGTATAAGATAAAACTTCTCCATTTCTTTCAATTTTAATTTCTATTTCTTTTCCTTGTGTCTTTTCTAATACCGCTTTTAAATCTTTTTTACTACTTATCTTTTGTCCATTGCCTTCTATTATTTTATCTCCTGATTCTAATCCTGCTTCTTTAGCTGCATATCCATCAATTAATTCTCCTATTTCATTAGATACATAAGTTCCGCCTGTTGAAGATAAAATAAAATAAATTATAATTGCAAATAAGATATTTACAGTTGCTCCTGCTACTACAATTGCAATTCTTTTACTAATGCTTGCTTGTGAAAACGACCTTTCATCATCAGAACGCTCTTCTTCCCCTTCTAAACTATTAAATCCACCAAGTGGAATTAATCTTAATGTATATTTTGTTTCTTTTCCTTGTTTTTTCCAAATTGCTGGGCCAAATCCAATTGAAAATTCATTAACCCTTACTTTACAAAGTTTTGCTACTATAAAATGCCCTAATTCATGAATTGTAATTAAGACACCCAATAAAATAATAATTTTAATAGCCGATAATAAAAATGAAATCAATTTTTCCTCCTTTATAATAAGGTAAATAGACTATAAGCAAATGGTGCTAGAAATATTAAACTGTCAATTCTATCTAACATACCACCGTGTCCTGGTATTAAATTGCTATAATCTTTAATGTCTACAAATCTTTTTATGCTAGATGCTGCAAAATCACCTATTTGTCCTACTAAACTTAAAATAATTCCTATTCCAAGTAAAAATACATAAGAATAATTCATTCCTAAATAAGTGTTAACAAAATAGGTATAAATTAATATCATTATAACACTGCCTATAGTTCCTCCTATACAGCCTTCAATTGATTTTTTAGGACTCACTTTACTAAATTTATGTTTTCCAAACCATTTTCCTACTAGATAAGCAAATATATCTGTTCCCCATGCGGCAAATATTGCATACCAAATTAATATTTTTCCATTTGGCATTCCATCAATAAATGCTACAAACATCATAAAAAATACAACATAAAAAATTCCAATAAAAGTATAACTAATATCTTTAAAACTAGTTTTCATATCTGTTGCTATAACCTGTGCAAATAAAATTATTAATATTGTTGGTACAGCTAACGTTACAATTGTGTTTAAGTATTCTTCTGGTACAATATGAATAAAAGCAATGCTAAAACAGCTTACATAGCCGACCCATTTAACTGGTTTCGCCACTTTTTTGATAGCATTAAAATACTCATTCATAGCTAGTAAAGCAATAATAGCTAATGCTATATCTACTACTATTTTATGCCCTAGTAATAAAACAATTAATACTAGAGGAAATCCTAATAAACCTGAAGTAATTCTTTTTATATCCATATTTTTTCCTTTCTAATTTGCTCCAAATTTTCTGGTTCTTTTTTGATATTCTATAATAGCTTTATCCAAATCTTCTTCTTCAAATTCTGGCCAATTTTTATCTATAAATAAAAATTCTGTATATACCGATTGCCATGGTAAGAAATTACTTAATCTTTTCTCCCCACTGGTTCTAATTAATAAATCTGGTTCTGGTTGCCCTTTAGTGTATAAATAGTCTGATATTAATTTTTCTGTAATGTCCTCTACTTTTATTTCTTCTTTTTTTACTTTATTTGCTATTTGTTGAATTGCTTTTATTATTTCATCTCTTCCACCATAGTTTAAAGCAATATTAAAAGTAACTCCTGTATTATTTTTTGTTCTTTCCATGCAATTTTGAATACTTTTCTGCATACCCATAGATAAAGCTGAAATGTCTCCTAATATTTTCACTCTAATATTTTCAGTATCTGCTCTTTTAGCATAATCGTCTAAGTAATTTTGAAGTAAAGTCATTAATGCTTTTACTTCGTCTTCTGCTCTTTTCCAATTCTCTGTTGAAAAAGCGTAAACAGTTATATATTCTAATCCAATTTTGTTTGCATATCTAACTATTTTTTCTAATGTTTTTGCGCCCTCTTTATGTCCAAAACTAACTGGTTTTCCTTTAGATTTTGCCCATCTTCTATTTCCATCCATAATAATGGCTATATGTTTTGGCATAGCTTCTTTGTTAAATTCCATATTTTTCTCCTATCACTTATTTCTGTTTTGTATGTATAAAGCAAGTTCTTTCAAAAATTCTGCTTTTTCTCCATAAGGATTTAATTGTTTTATGGCTTCTTTTGTTATTTGATCTAAAATATCTTTTGCTCCTTGCAATCCATATTGAGAAACATAAGTACATTTTTCTAATTTTTTGTCATTTCCTACTGGTTTTCCTAATACTTTTTCGTCTCCTTCTTCTGATAATATGTCATCTTTAATTTGAAATGCTAAACCTATTTTTTCTGCATAATTGGTCAATCGTACTAAATCTTCTGGTGAAGAATTACCAAGAATGGCTCCCATTCTTACACATAATTCTAATAAAGCTCCTGTTTTATTTTTATGAATATATTGTAACTCATTTTCTGTTATTTTTTTCCCTTCTAATTCTGTATCAACATATTCTCCTGCAATCATTCGATCAACAGCTTTTGAAAACTCATAAAATACCTTTATTTTTTGTGGCAATTCTTCTTTTGGGCTATTAGCCATATCTTGACTAATTACCATATATGCATAATTTAATAAACTATCTCCTGCTAAAATAGCAGTTGCTTCATTAAACTGTTTATGATTAGTTGGTTTTCCATGTCTAAAATCATCGTTATCAATTCCTGGTAAATCATCATGAATTAAAGAAAAGTTGTGTACCATTTCTATAGCTACTGCATAAGGTAAACATTTATCAGTATTTTCATTGAAAATTTTACATGTAGCTATTACCAAAATTGGTCTTAAGCGTTTTCCTCCTGCCATTAAACTATATTCCATTGATGTATTCAAAATTTCTTCTGGGCATTTTTGTCTTCGTAGATATTTTTCTAATTCGCTTGTTACTTGTTGTTGATATTTTTTTAATTCCATTTTAAAATCCATCTATATACCGCTTCTTTTCTAGTCTTACTAGAAAAACATCCTTTCTTTAATATTTATACTGACATAACTTCTTTTTCTTTTGTTTCTAGTACCTTATCAATTTCCTCAATATTTTTATCTGTTATTTTTTGAATTTCATTTTCTGCCTGTTTTAATTCATCTTCTGTCATATCTCCTTCTTTTTGAGATGATTTTGCCATATCTAGTCCTTCTCTTCTAATAGAACGGATAGCAACTTTGGCTTCTTCTGCCATTTTACGAACTTCTTTTACTATTTCTTTTCTTCTTTCTTCATTTAATTCTGGAAAAACTAGTCTTATAACTTTTCCATCATTATTTGGATTAATTCCTATATCAGATGCTAAAATTGCCTTTTCAATTTCTTTTAAAACACTTGCATCCCAAGGTTGAATAACAATTAATCTTGCTTCTGGTACAGAAACTCCTGCTACTTGGTTAATTGGTGTTGGCGTTCCATAATAATCTATTTTTACTTTATTTAGAATAGCAGGATTAGCACGACCTGCTCTTACTTCTGCCAATTTTTCGCAATAAACGCTAATTGACTTTTCCATTTTTTCTTTTATATTTGTATAATCCATAATTTTTCTCCTCTTTTTCTAATATTTTTTATTTTTAGCTAACTATAGTTCCTATTTTTTCTCCTTTAACAACTCTTACAATGTTTTCTGGATCTGCAATTCCAAATACTAATAAAGGTATATTATTATCTCTGCACATTGCTGTTGCTGTTGAATCCATTACTTTTAAATCTTTTTCTAAAACTTCCATATAAGAAATTTTTTCATACTTTTGGGCTGTTGAATCAATTTTTGGATCTGCTGAGTAAACAGCATCAATTGCTTTTCCTAATAAGATAACATCTGCTTTAATTTCTATTGCTCTAAGTACAGCTGCTGTATCTGTTGTAAAATATGGATGTCCTGTTCCTCCTGCAAATATAACAACTCTTCCTCTATTTAGGTGTTTTTCTGCTTTCCTCTGAATAAATGGCTCTGCAATTTCCCTCATTTCTATAGCAGTTTGCACTCTTGAATGAATTCCTCTTGCTTCTAATGCATCTTGTAATGCCAATCCATTCATAGCAGTTGCAAGCATTCCCATATAGTCTGCTGTTGTTCTTTCCATTTGATGTCCATTTCTTCCTCTCCAGAAATTTCCTCCTCCTACTACGATTGCAACTTGTACTCCCATTTCTACTATTTCTTTTATTTGGTCACATATTTTTCCTACTGTTTCAACATCTACTCCTGTCTTTTGTTCTCCAGCTAATGCTTCTCCACTTAATTTTAATAATACTCTTTTATATTTTGTTTCAAGCAAATTTTTCACTCTCCTTAAAATTATATTTTTGCCATGCCTATTTTATCATAGATTAAAAAAAAATACAGCATTTTTTTTACATTTTCTTATTTTTTTATTATCTTAAAAAAAGAGATTAAGATTTATCAAAATGTACCCAATGTAAATACACTCTTTTTTAGTGTCTATTCCATTGGATACATTTTATATTACTTAATCTCTTTATTTTTTTAGTTGGTTCATAACTTCTTCTGCAAAGTTTTCTTCTTTTTTCTCGATTCCTTCTCCTTTTTCGAATCTAGCAAATTCTACAATTTCTGCATCTTTTTGTGCCAATAGTTGACTTACTTTCATATTTGGATCTTTAACAAAAGCTTGATCAACTAAACAGATTTCTTCATAGAATTTTCCAATTCTTCCTTGCACAATTTTTTCTGCAATGGCTTCTGGTTTTCCTTCATTCATAGTTTGTGCCTTTAATATTTCCATTTCTTTATTAACTCTTTCTTGTGGCACTTCTTCTTTTCTTACATATTCAGGTCTTGCTGCTGCAATTTGCATACAAATGTCTTTAGCAACTTCGCTATTTCCTTTCTTCATATTGACTAAAACTGCTATTTTTCCATCTCCATGAATATATTTTTCTACTAATCCTTCTGATTCAAATCTTACAAATCTTCTAATATTCATATTTTCACCAATAGTAGCAATCTTTTCTACTAAAACTTCTTGTACTGTCTTGCCTGCATTTTCTATTGATTCTTGTGCTAGTAAAGTTTCTACATCTTTTGGATTTTTTTCTACAATTTGTTTTGCTACATTCATAACAAAATTTCTAAACTCTTCATTTTTTGCCACAAAATCTGTTTCTGAATTTACTTCTACTATTGCTCCTATTTTTCCATTGTCTGCAATGTAGGCTTCTACTAGACCTTCTGCTGCTATTCTTCCAGATTTTTTAGCTGCTTTTGCAATTCCTCTTTCACGTAATAATTCTATTGCTTTTTCCATGTCTCCATCTGTTTCTGTTAATACTTTTTTGCAGTCCATCATACCTGCTCCTGTTTTTTCTCTTAATTCCTTTACTAAACTTGCTGTAACCATTTTATAAAATCCTTCCTTTCTTTTAAAATGAGGGACATTCTTTCCTTTCGGCTATCCCATAGGATTAAGCAATGTCCCTACATTTATTTATTATATATTTATGTTTTTGTTTTAAGCTTCTTGTTCTTCTGTTTTTGTCTCTTCTGCTTCTTCTACTTCTTCTACTACTTCTTCCATACTAGTAGGTTCTTTTTCTTCTGGTAGTTGTTCTTCTTGTATTTCTGATTCAAAACTTTCTCCTTGTTTTCCTTCAATTACAGCATTTGCCATTACATCTGCAATTAATTTTACCGCTCTAATAGCATCGTCATTTCCTGGTATTGGATAATCTAATTCTTCTGGATTACAGTTTGTATCAACTAATCCTACTACTGGAATTCCTAATTTTTTAGCTTCTAGTATAGCAATTCTTTCTTTTTTAGGATCAACTAAAAAGATAACTCCTGGTAATTTTTCCATTTCTTTAATTCCTCCAAGGTTTCTTTCTAATTTTTCCATTTCTTTTTTAAGTAAAATTACTTCTTTTTTAGGTAATACATCAAAAGTTCCATCTTCTTGCATAGTTTCTAAATCTTTTAATCTTTTTACTCTAGCACGAATTGTTTCGAAGTTTGTTAACATTCCTCCTAACCATCTTTGATCTACATAGTACATACCACATTTGATGGCTGCTTCTTTCATGCATTCTTGTGCTTGTTTTTTTGTTCCAACAAATAGAACTGTTTCTCCTTCTTCTGCTTTTTCTTTGATAAAGCTATAAGCTTCATCTAATTTTTTAGATGTTTTTTGTAAATCGATGATGTGAATACCATTTCTGGCTTGGAATATATATTCTGCCATTTTAGGATCCCATCTTCTTGTTTGATGTCCAAAGTGAACACCGGCTTCTAGTAATTGTTTCATTGCAACTACTGCCATTTTTCATTCCTCCTTTTTTGTTATTTCTTCCACAAAGTTTCTTCATTTTTTAGGACCTAAATATTTTAGGCACTTCCCTTAAAACTCTCTTTGTGTGATTAATACGCTCGTTATTGTATCATATTTTTCTTATAATTTCAAGTATTTTATAATATTTTTTATTTTATTTTAATAAATTTCTATAAAACTGCTCCTATAATACCAGCATCATTTCCTAAAATAGCTGGTTTAATATTGATATCTGATGTTTCATTATATAAAACACCTGGCTTAAGTAATTCTGTTTTTAGCTTTGGTAATAACATTTCTTCAAAGTAAATAAAACTTCCTCCTATTACGATGATTTCTGGTTCAAAGATATTGATTAAATTGGCTATACCTAAACTCAAATTTTCTATAAATTGATTTACTATGTATTCTATACTTTCATAATTTTCTTGACCTATATTATTATTTTTTAATATATTCCATAAGTCTTTTCCGTGAATAGTTTCGCCTTGTCCCAATTGCTTTGCTAAATTATTTTTTAAAGTTTTCATAGAAGCATATTGTTGCCAGCATCCTTTTCTTCCACAGTGGCAAGGTATTCCATCTTTTTGAATTACCATATGTCCCACTTCACATCCTGGCTTTTCTCCTGTATCTAACAACTGATGATTGATGATAACTGCTCCTCCAATACCTGTTCCTAATGTTAAAAATAGAGACCTTTTATATTCCTTTAGACATCCATATCTATCTTCAGCAAGAGCAGCACATTTAGCATCATTTCTAATGTGAATTGGTAATTTTATCTTTTCTTGCAGTTTTTCTATAATAGGATAATTTTTAATTTCTAATTTTCCAGACGAAATCATTATACCATTAATTGCTGTACCTGGTGCTCCAATTCCTACTTCTGTAATTTCATATTTTTTACATAATTTTAATATATTTTCTATTATATAATTTTCAATTGATTTTTCCATATTTTCTTTATCAGTATCTAACCATGATTTTTCTACTTTTTCTATTATATTTGCTTCTTTTATTACACCAATTGCAATATGACTTCCGCCCATATCAATTCCAATTTTCATTTTTTCTTTTAAAGCTCCTTTACTTTTATTTTTTAAAAATTGCCAAAAAGATTTTTCTTTTTGGCAATTTGTTAATATTATAAATATGCTGAGAATAAGAAGTTACCCATATAAACTTGTATACATGGTACTAATACGACTAATACGAAGAAAATTAATACAACTCCAACAATTGCATACACAACTTGTGGCAATGCTTTCATAATCTTATTCATAATATTATCAATATCAATTTCCATATATTCTACCAATTTTTCCATCATTTCTGTTAAATCTGTTTGCATACCTATTTTTAACATTTCTGTAATCATTGGTTTAGCTAATCCAGATTGTTCAAATGGTTCAATCCAAGAAGAACCTGTTAATATATTATTAATAGAAGTTTCAATAGTTGATAGCATAACATAGTTTTTTACTACGTTTTTACTTACTTCTATAGCATCTTGTATTCTCATTCCATTTTTTAAATTTAATAACATTGCTTTCATTAATCTTGAAAAGTCTAAAGCAAAAATCAATTGTCCAAAAATTGGCATTTTATATTTAAAATAATCAAAGTTATACTTTCCTTTTGGTGTATGGACATAGAATATAATGGCTGCTACAATTCCAATTAAAATTATAGTCGGAACATACCAATATAAAATTACTTTATCAATAAAATCAGCAAACCATAATGTTACAGCTGGTAAAGTTTCCTCTGTTCCTAATTCATCAAAAATTCCTTGAATAGCAGGAATAGCAAATAAGGTACCTACTACTAACATTACTAAAAGTAAAATAAATTGTACGATATTTGGTATTAAAATAGATTTTATTTTCTTATTTAGCACTTCTGTATCATCTAAATATTTAACCGCTTGTTCTAGTGAATTAGTAAGCGAACCTGACAATTCTCCAACTTTTATCATGTTAATATAAATAAATGGAAATACATTGGAATAATATTCCATTGTCGTATACATATTTTCTCCTGCTTCTACTCCTGCTAAAATATCTTCCAAGATTCCTCTAAATGACAAGTTTTCTGTGCTTTCAATAATTGTATTCAAAGCATGAATATTATTAAAGTTAGCTTTTTTTAACAAATAGAAATTTTGTGTAAATACCACTAAATCCCTTTGTGTGATTTTTTCTGTTTTAGCAAGATATAGATTTATTTTTTCCTTTGTGGTTAATGTTTTTTTCTTATTACCTAATTGTGTTGTATTAACATTTTTCATGATTTCTTGAATATCAGTAACATTTCTCTTCTTCTTTTTTGGCTGTTTACCAGAACGATAAGAAACTTGTTCAATAGATATTGGTAATAAATCACTGCCTTTTAATGACTTAATTAAATTTTGTCTACTGGATGATTCTACTCTATTTTTTACAATTAATCCACTTTTTGTCATAGCTTTATAGGTATAGGTAGGCATTTATTTTTCCTCCTTTTTCTATTTATTATTATTTTTTATTTTTAATTGCATAATTGTTCTATTTAAAATCTCTATATTTTTTTCTTCAAGTTGAGATTTAGCTTGATCTAAAGTAATTTTATTTTTTACAAAAAGTTCTGCTAAAGAATTGATTAATCCAATGCTTCCTTTTTCTAAATTACTTTGAATAGCATCTTCAATTTCTGAAACACTGAATTTTTCTTTACGGATAATTCCTGCTACAATATTATCTACTACCATTACTTCTGGTATTAATACAAGCTTTCCATCAGTTCCTTTTAATAATCTTTGTGATACTACTAATTTTAATAAAGCTGACAATAAATATTTGATAGATGCTTGATCTCGTACTTCATAAAAGTTAATCATTCTATCAATTGTTTCTGCACAAGATTTCGTATGTAGAGTTCCAATAACTAAATGTCCTGATTCTGCCATCTCAATAGCTGCTTCCATTGTCACCTTATCTCTAATTTCTCCGATTACAAGAATATCACAATCTTCTCTTAAAGAGTTTTTAACACCATCACTAAAGGTCAAACTATCTCTTCCTTGTCCTACTTCTTTTTGTACAATTAATGACTTTTTAGAATGATGTTTATACTCAACTGGATTTTCTAATGTTAATATTTTTTTATTTTGATTTTCGTTAATATAGTTAATTAAAGCATTTAAAGTTGTACTTTTACCAGAATTTGTTTTACCTGTTACTAATATTAATCCTTGTGGTTGATAGGTCATTCTTCTTACAATATCAGGAACACCTAATGATTCATAAGGTGGTAATTCATTTTTAATCAACCTTAAAGTACATAATGGTACTTCATCTGATAAAGAAATATTAACTCTTAATCGAATATCTTTGTATTCATAAGACATATCTAATTTTCTAGTCTTGTTAAATACATCATCTTTATCAACATTTCCTTTTACTAGGTAATCATATACCTCGTACATATCTTCTGGTGTTAAAATTTTGCTATTTGGTACAGGTACCAAATCTCTTGCAATTCTTAACATTGGTTTATTATCACAAATTAGATGGACATCAGATGCATCCAATTTCATAGCCTCGTCTAATATTTTATCTAGATTCATAATATCCTCCTTTGTTTTCTAAAAGATTAATAATCTTCTGTTTAATTCTTGTAAGGTAGTATCTCCATGAATTACTTTCTTAATACCATCTACTACTAATGGCTTATAGCCTTGTAATAGTGCTTGTTTTCTTATATCTAAACTTGATTTTCCTGCCATAATAATTTCTTTTATTTCATCTGTTATATCTAATATTTCAAAAATTCCAATTCTATCATAATATCCTGTATTATTACAATATTTACATCCTGGTGCGTCATAAGTTTTTCCAGTTAAATCAAATTTTACATCATATTTTTCTCCAATTGCCGTTATTATTTTTTTCTCTTCTTCATTATATTTTCTTTCTTGCTTACATTTAGGGCATAATCTTCTTACTAATCTCTGTGAAATAGCAGTTGCAAGAGTGCTTGAAATATCATAATCAGAAAGTCCCATTTTTCTTAATCTAGTAATTACTTCCACACTATCAATTGTATGTATAGTTGATAATACATAATGACCTGTTTGTCCTGCTTGAATAGCTATTTCTCCTGTTTCTTTATCTCTTATTTCTCCTACTAGTATAATATCTGGATCTTGTCTTAATACAGTTCTAAGTGAATCAGAAAAAGATATTTTATTATCGATTTCAATTTGATTTAATCCTGGTATTCTAATTTCTACTGGATCTTCAATTGTTGTAATGTTAATTTCTGGTTGGTTTAAATAGTCCATAATACTGTATAAAGTTGTAGTTTTTCCTTCACCTGTTGGAGCTGCAATAATAGTAATGCTATTTCTCTTATTAATGCTTTTTTCTAATTCTTCCTCTGTACTTGGAAAGCCTAAATCAAATATATTTTTAATATTTTCATTTTTCTTTAATAATCTTAAAACAAATTTTTCTCCATATACATTTGGTTGGGAAGATACACGTATATTATAATCTTCATATAATAAAATTCTACCATCTTGTGATTCTTGTTTTTCTTGATGCATATTAGAAATTGCTTTTAACCTTCCGAATAATTTGATGTTGTTTTTCTTTTTTTATTCTAGCAGCAGTAAACAATTCTCCATCAATACGATATCTCACTCTGACTTCATTTGCCATTGGTTCAATATGTATGTCACTTGCTCTTCTCTTCATTCCTGTTTTAATAATACTATCTACTAACCCTATTGTTGTATCTGTATTTTCAGTTGATACATCAAAATCGCTTGTAACTTCGCCTTCCATTGATTTTAAAATTTTATCTATATCACTTTCAAATGTAATATAATTTTCCATCACAAGGCCTTTATTTAAAAGTAATAAACGAATAGTATTCATATTTACCTTATTGACAGTGTTAGCAAAACATACTTTTATTTTTCCAGAATTAACTTCAAATGGAACTACTTTATTTTTCTTTGCTACATCTAAAGAAAAATAATCTGTTAATTTTACTTTTATTTTATCATTTGTTAAAAGAATTCCTTTTTCTCCTAAAATATCACCAATAGCTTCAATTAGAATTTGAGGATCACATACATTAAGTATATATAAAATATCCCCTAATTTTTGACTAGGATGCTCTTTTTGATATTGCAAAGCATTTCCTATATCCCCTTCTTTTACAATTCCTCTTTTTACTAGTTCTACTCCAATTGGTTGGCCTCTTCTTCTATCCATCTTATTCCCTTCTTTCGTGTTTCTTCTTATTTTATTATACTATAAATTTATTATTTTTTGTTGTGTTTTTCTAAATTACATAAATTTACTAATTTTTCAAAGTATAGGTAGCATTACGACTTAAAGATCCTGCTTCGAAATTCACTTCTATGACATTTTTTCCATTTTTTATTTTGTAAGTAAATTTGCAATTATCTATTTGTCTTGCTATTTTTGCTTGGTTTCGATAAACTGCTTTATTTTCTTTTATAAACGTATACTGCACGCCATTATCAAATACAATGTAATTATTTTCTCCATCATAATTACATTCTAATACTTTTATATTTTCGTGATTTACTTCATCTGAAAAAAAGCTATTAAATTTTACATATTCTGCTGCTAAATCTACATTTTCATAAGATGAATTGGCATTGTTGCTATAAAAATAATTACTAACTACTGCTACGATTGCTACAACAATGGTAACTCCAATAACATATATAGTTAATGATACTAATGTAATACCACTTTGTGATTTCATTTTAAAACTCCTTTGCCATGATAGTAGAAAGCTCTACTGTCTGTTTTTTGGCTTTAAACATGTATTGTATTTGAACTGTTACTTTTTTTACAAGTCCTTGTGCCTTTGATTTATCGATATCATGATAATCCTGTATTAGAACATTTTTATAAAACCCTTCTTTTATTTCTTCTGATTCTACTTGCTCATTCACCAGTTGTTCAAATTTTACATTTTTTATTCTTTCAATTTCATCAATTGCTAAATAAGTGGCTTCTGATTTTAATTCTACTTCTTTTTGAGAACTATTATAATTGTAAGATAAAACAGCAATAATTGATATTCCTATAAAAAGTACGATGACTGCTACTGCTATTTCAATTCCCGTAAATCCTTTCTCACTTTTAAATTTCATGCTTTTCTCCTTATAAATTATAATTGCTTATCACTGATACTAGCAAAAACATAATAATATTGGCAACACCTAAATAAAATCCTATGCTAAGTTGTTTTAAACTATTTGCTTGTGTCTGTCTTTTACGTCTTGATTTTATTTGTTTTAATTTATATATCAACATATAGAAAAATAAGATAATCAAAGTAAAAATAATCGTACTTGCTGTGATATATTCTCCTGTAAATATTGCCATGGTTATGACTGTTAATAAAATTCCTATAGTATAGCTATCTTTGGCATATCTTTTTAAAGTTATTGTATCTAAAATTAAAACAATTATGTAAAAAATTAAATATATAGCATTTTTATATATACTAATCTGTTCTATTCTATATAAATTGATGATATATAAAATAGCTATTACAATTCCATAAATCGATACTAATTTATCTATTTTCAAGTTTTCTTTATCAATTCCTGCCATTAAGAAAATAAATGTGACATATAATACCATAAAACTATATTTTATTATTACAGCAACAGTAATTGTTTCTACATTGATTTTCATTAATATTGCTAATAATACAAATAATAAACCGCGATAAAATTTCAATGATAAAATATCTTGGTCTTATTTTTTGTTTACAATATCTACATTTTGCTCTTAAAAACACATAACTTAGAATCGGAATTAAGTCAAATAATCCTAATCGATGATGGCAATTAGGACAATAGGAATGTGTATGGGTAATATCTTGTCTTTTGGGAATTCTATATATTGCTAATGTATAAAAACTTCCAAATAAGCTCCCTATTATAAATAAAATTATGTATAAGAATATATTCATATTTTTTCCTTTTTAAAATTTTAGCCATACACACCTAGTGTGCGTATGGCTAGTTTAAATTCAATTGTTTAACTATTGAGTTTATTATGATACAGTAGCTTTGGTAATTGTTCCGCCGCTTGTTTTATCTGCACCGAAAGTAATACTACCTGTAACTGTTATATTTAAAGAATCATTAGTATAAGTAATGGTGATTGGGTCTGTACCGCTTACTGCATATCCATCTTCTCCATCTTCAATTCCAGTTACTTCTGGTTTTATTAAATTTGCATTATCATCTGCAGGATCATAATCTGAATCATCTATTATTTTTGATAATGCTTCTGTTTTTATAGCTTGTAAAGCTACGTTGATTTTTTCAACAGCATTTTGTTTTGCTGTATTTTTTTGTGCCTCTGTTGCATTTGTTAAAATTCCGTTATCTCCTAATAACATTGCAATTGACACCCCTGCTAAAATTAATAATACAATGATTGTGATTACTAAAGCTATTAAAGTAATACCTTTTTGATTTTTCATCATGTTTCTTTTCCTCCTTTTCTTTTGATTTAATATATATTTTGCTTTATATGAATAAACTTCATATAACGTTAATAACAAATTTATTTTATTCCTTTATCTTTGAAAAACTTTCCTCCTGATGTACTTTCTTCATTTGAAGTATTCGATGTTGCAGAACTACTAGTATTATTACCATTACTAGATGTTCCATCTCCTGAACTTGTTTCACTACTTTCATAAGAAGAAAATGGATTAGCTTTTCCTGGTTTATAATCTTGAATTCTTTTATAATTATTTAAATCATTTGAATCAATTTCATATGTCCTTATAATTTGGCTTTCATCAATTTCTTCTGATTGTGCTAATTCTTGTTTAACACTTTCTGGTGTTGTATAAGAAATTGGGTTAGGTATTGTTTTTGAAGTAGGAACATATTCATAAAGAACAATGCCTAATACCAATATGATAGCTAAACATAACAACAATATAATAATTAATTCTTTGATTATATTTTTCGTCATTTTTTCGCTCCTTTATCTTTATTGTACTGCATTCGTATTGTTGTTGGTTCGATTTGTATTTGTTGTATTATTGGTTGTATTTCCACTAGCTGTATTAGTTGTATTTGTCGTGTTTGTTGTATTTGTTGTATTAGTTGTATTATTTTCAGTTGTACTTGTAGCAGTATTAGTTGTTTGTAAAACTTCTGTGATAGCAACATCACGACATACAAAACTTGCTTGTAAATCTGAACCAGCTGGACTCATTTGAAATTCTTCAATTCTAAATCCTAACGTACTGTCATTTTCAATGTCTGATATAAAATCAGTAATAGAAATATAACTTCCAGTTACAGTAAATCTTAAATCATAATTGTTTTGCACTTGACTAGTACCTTGAACAATATCCATTTTTAAAACAACGCCTTCGCTTGTTGCATGATGACCTAATTTTACCCATAAGCTTTCAATAGAATATCTTTCTAGTTGATTAGCTAATTGTATATCCCCTTCTGAGCTTACTAATGTCATATCTTCATATTCTTTTTTCTCTTGTTCTAATTTTTTTGTACTTTCTTCTACTGTACTAATGGCTTCTTTATAATTTTTTTCTGCTAATTTACTTGCTTCTTGAATCTTTTCATCTAATTCTTTGTTTTTAGTTTGTATTCCTGAAAAGCTAAGAACTTGTACATTTCCAATTCCAAAGCCATTTAATACAATAAAAAGAGATAAAGTTAATAATAAACCAATTAGAACTAGCATTAATAACTTTTTCATGGCAAGTCTCCTTCTATTTTAACGGTAATAGCATTACCATCTCTTTGTCCTGCTGTTGATATTACATCGTTTAAAATAACTTCTGTTGCTATTTTTGCTTTTAAATAACCTAGTTGTTCATACTTGTTAGACTGTGCTGTTATAACGATATGTGTATTGGTTGTATTTTCTATTTTTGTTAATTGTACATTTTCTGGAATAATTGTCATAATTTGATTTAATAAATTTGGAATAGCATTTCTTGTTTTATTTCTATCTGTAATTTTGTTGTTAGCTTCTTCTAAATTTTTTAGCATATTGGTATATTGATTAGTTTTTGTTTTAATTGCTTCGTTATCTTTGTTAACCAAAGCAATCTGCGTGTTAGTATGATTAATAGATTCTTGGGCTTCTTGTTTCTTTTTATCCATTTGATTAGAAAGTAAACTAGAAAAGCCACTATAAATGATTATTAATAGCATAAGTCCAACTGCAATTCGCATTAAACTTGTTTCTGTTCTATCTAATTTTTGTCCTAAATCCCAAGTTAATAATCCACCTAAATTCTTTTTATCTTTTGCGGTTCTATCTGGATTAACTTCAATTTTTAACCAATCTGGAACTTTATCTCCAAATGTTTGGTTTTTGAAGTTCATTCCTGTAATTCCTTCTCCTAGTGCCATTAATCCAATTGATATAGCAGAATTTACTTCTATATAATCTTTGATAGTAATGTCTTTAGTATTTTCTACAAAATATGGTTTTAATATTTCGCAATCTACATTTTCAAAATATTCTTGAAAATATAAGTCAATATTATTGATAAGAGCTGCTGTTCCTGTGATGTATAATTTCTTTATTCTTCCCATATTATTGTTTAATATAGTTTGTACTTTACCAACTATATTATATAATGTTGGCATAATATCTTCTAAATAGCCTGATTGTTCTTCTTGTAATTCTCTTCCTTCTGATGTATAAATTGTTGTATTTTTACAAATTTCATAAGATTTTGAATATGAGTTTTCTTTTAAATTTATTTTATTTAAAAAGTCTCTGCTTCCTTCTTCTAATACATCAATATTATAAATTTGATTTTGCAAAATAGTTGTAATAGTTGTATTATCCTCAATATTGACAATTAAGCAACTTTCGTTTTGATCAATCTGCAATAAATTTGGAATTGCCATAGAAATTGGCGAAATATTAGCTAATTTATATCCTTCTATTTCTTGAATTCTTTTATTTAACTCAATTTTATTTTCAGCAATATGGATAACACGTATTTTGTCTTTTTCTTCTTGGTTTCCAACGATTGCATATCTTGTTTCAAAAACATTTGGATTATATCCTTTTTCTGAACAATAAGAGTCAAATTCTGTTTTGATTGCTTTTTGTAAATCACTTTTAGTAAGTAAAGCAAACATATCAAAATAATTGTACATTTCTTCTGATAAGTTAATGCTAATTGGTGTTTTCTGACTATAAGTTTCTTGGATAATTTGCTCAATTGCTTCTACAATTTTATCATAAAATTTAATTCCAAATGCTTCTACTTTAATCTTATCATGACTTTTCGATACTTTTGCATATTTAATTAAATGTTCTTGAATGTAAATTCCAAGACTACTTGTATTTGCCATCGTTTTCTCCTTTTTTTGATTGATTTATTTTTATTTTTTACAAATTCTATAAATCCATACTTGAATATTTTACACATTTCTTCAAATATATTTATATTTTATTATTATTTGCCAAAAAGTCAATATATTTAACACACTTGTAATAAAAACGTAATATTTTTGTAATACTACGTTTTTTAACTATTTTTTTCGCATTTTACAAATGAAAAATCCATCTGTTTTTTCATTTTGATATACCTGCAAAAATGAATTTTTTTCTAAAAATTTTTCAAAAAAATTTCCTTTTATTTCTTCTATTGTTTCAAGTTCAAAATCTTGATGCTTCTGTAAAAAATTTTCTACTATTTTTTCATTTTCTTCTTTTAAAATACTACAAGTTGCGTATACTAATTTTCCTCCTTTTTTCAGATATTTTGAACAATTTTCTAATATATTTTTTTGTAAATTTGTAATTTCTACTATATCCTCTTTTTTTCTTTTCCATTTAATATCTGGTTTTCTTTTTAGTACACCAATTCCTAAACATGGCACATCTAATAAAATTTTATCAAAATGGTTTGAATATTTCTCTTCCCATAAAGTAGCATCTTTTACTTGTGTCTTTATGATAGAAATCCCTAATCTTTTTGCTAATCTATCAACTAAATTTATTCTGTGGCTATAAATATCCCAAGCTATAATTTCTCCTTTGTTTTGCATAATTTGTGCCAAATAAGTAGTTTTTCCGCCTGGACTACTACAAGCATCTAAAACAGATTCTCCTGGTTTAGGATTTAAAACTTTTGCTACTAATCCTGCTGCTTCATCTTGCACAGTAAACTTTCCTTCTTGATAAGCCTGTATTTTTTCTATATTTTTTGCTCCTTTTAACATTAAAAATTCTTCTAATGTTCCTTTTTCCGAATCAATTTTTTCTTTTTTCAATTCTTCTTGTAAAGTCTGTGTATCTGTTTTTAGAGTATTTGTTCTAATCCACAGTTTTGGTCTAATGTTAGAATTTTCACAAATAGTTTTTACTTCTTCTAAAGTCTTTTCTTTCAATAATTCTTCTACTAACCAACTTGGCATAGAAGTAGTTTTAGATATTCTTTCTGGAATTTCTTTTATCTCAAAAAATTCTTTATAATCTTTTTTATCTACTTTTCTTAAAATGGCATTAACAAAATTACTACTTGCTTTATGTCCATATCTTTTGGCTAAGTTCACTCCTTCATTTACAGCTGCTGATTTTGGTACTTTGTCTAAAAAAACAATTTGATAAATACTCATTCTTAAAATATTTAAAATCCATATAGATATTTTCTTTATTTTAATAGAAGAATATTTTTTTATTATTTCATCTAAAGTTAATTTCCATGAAATTGTACCATAAACTAATTCTGAAATAAAACCAACATCTTTTGTGCTTATTGTTTCTTTTTGCTTTCTTGCTTGCTGAAGAATTTTATCTAATGCAATATTAGAATATGCCTCATTTTTTTCTATTTCATATAAAATTTTTAGAGCTAATTCTCTTGTTTTATCTATCATATTTTTCCCTTTCTTTTTGCTTAAATTATATAATTTTTTTATTAAAATTTCTACTAATTTTGTATATTTTTTCTAAATTTCGGAAAAAATACTTCTAAAAGATTTTTGGAGGTCGATTATGGAAATAAAAAAGCATTTAATTATAACTGGTAATTCCAATGTTTCTTGGAAAGATGCAATTGTAAAAGCAATTTCAGAAGCTTCTAAGACCATTGATTATTTATCAGAAGTAAAAATTTTAGAACAAAGAGCTAGTATTGATGGAGATAAGATCGTAGAATATTTTGCTGATTTAGATATTAGCTTTACGGTTGATTTAAATCGAAAAAATAATTAATTTAGGAGGTAATTATGAATCCTTTAGAAACAAAACAAACTTATCAAACTTATGTAGATAAAAAGTCGCCAAATTCTCCTATTATCAAAAACTGTTTTAATGCTTTTTGGGTAGGTGGACTTATTTGTACGATTGGACAAGTTATTCTTAATATATGTAAGCAAAGAGGTTTTGATACACAAACTTCTGGTACAATTGTTTCCATTTTGTTAATTGGTATTTCTGCTTTTTTAACTGGTTTAAATCTATTTAACAAAATCGGAAAATTTGCAGGGGCAGGTTCCTTAATTCCAATTACGGGATTTGCTAATTCTATTGTTTCTCCTGCTATGGAATATAAATCAGAAGGATATGTTATGGGAGTTGGCGGTAAAATGTTTACGGTTGCTGGTCCTGTTTTAGTTTTTGGAATCTCTGCTTCTATTTTAGTAGGAATTATTTATTTAATATTTAACACACAAAATATTACTTTAGTTTAAAGGAGGAAATCAATTGGAAAAGTTAGGAAAACAAACTATTAAATTTAATAACCCACCAACTATTCTAGACTGTGCTTCTATTGTAGGTCCTAAAGAAGCACAAGGCCCTTTAGCCAAATATTTTGATCAAACTTTAGATGATGAATTTTGGGGTGAAAAAACCTGGGAAAAAGCAGAAAGTAAAATTATAAAAGAAACTGTTAATACAGTTATATCTAAAAGTGGTATTTCCGCAAATGAAATTGACTGTATGTTTGCAGGTGATTTATTAAACCAATGTATTTCTTCTAGCTTTGGGTTAAGAGAATTAAGTATTCCTTTTTTTGGAGTATTTGGAGCTTGTTCTACTTTTGTAGAATCTATGAGTTTAGGGGCAATTTGTGTAGAAAATTTTGCTAACCATGTTTTATGCGCAACTTCTAGTCATTTTTGTAGTGCTGAAAAGCAATTTAGATTTCCTTTAGAATTAGGTAATCAAAGACCTCCTACTAGTCAATGGACTGTTACTGGTGCTGGAGCTACTATTTTAAGTAAAGAAGGTATGGGTCCTTACATTACTCATATTACGCCTGGCAAAATTGTCGACATGGGAATTAAAGATGCTAACAATATGGGAGCTGCTATGGCACCTGCTTTTGGTGATACATTAATTACTCATTTTTTAGATACTGGAAGAAATCCTAGTTATTATGATGCAATTATTAGTGGTGATTTAGGCCATATAGGAAAAGAAATAGCTATTGATATTGCAAAATCGCAAGGGTATAATATTAAATCAAATTATAATGATTGTGGAGTCTTAATTTTTGATAAAAATGCACAAGATACTCACTCTGGTGGTAGTGGTTGTGCTTGTTGCGGAACTGTATTTTCAGGATATCTTTTTAAACAATTAAAAGAAAAAAAATTGAAAAAAATATTATTAATTGCAACTGGTGCTTTGATGAATTCTACAAGTTCTCAACAAGGAGAATCCATTCCAGGGATTGCACATGCTATTAGTATTGAAGTTTAAGGAGGAAAATTTATGAATATTAATTGGGCTAGTGTCTTTGATTGGATGATTTTATTAAAATGTTTCGTAACTGGTGGTATTATTTGTATTATTGGACAAATTCTAATTGATAAAACCAAACTCACACCAGCTAGAATATTAGTTATTTTTGTAACAACAGGAGCAATCCTTGGTGGTTTAGGAATCTATCAATATATTGTTGATTTTGCTGGTGCTGGTGCCACAGTTCCTTTAACTGGTTTTGGTTACAATTTAGCTAAAGGAGCTATAGAAGCTGTACAACAAAATGGATTAGTTGGTGCTTTTACTGGTGGTGTTAAAGCTGCCGCTGGTGGAATTGCTGCTGCTGTATTTTTTGGATATCTTGCTTCTTTAATTTCTAAACCAAAAATGAAAAAACAATAATTAAATCTATTTTTAGTTTAAATAAAGAAGAACTTTGATAAGAATTTTATCCTTATCAAAGTTCTTTTTTGATTTTTTATTTCTATGCTTTTTTTGCTATTTCAGCAATTTGTGTGAAAGCTTGTGGATCAGTTACTGCAATTTCTGCTAACATTTTTCTATTAATTGTAACATTTGCTTTTTTTAATCCTGCAATCATTTTGCTGTAAGTTATTCCATTCATTCTTGCAGCAGCATTAATTCTTGCAATCCATAATTTTCTAAAATTACTTTTTTTATCTTTTCTTCCTACATAGCTATAAGCTAAAGATTTCATAACGGCTTGGTTTGCGTTTCTAAATCTATAACTTTTTGCTCCATAATATCCCTTTGCTTGTTTTAAAACTTTTTTGTGTCTTGCTCTTGTTGTTCTAGCTGTTTTTACTCTTGCCATTTATTTTCACCTTCCTTTATTTTTTGTCCATTTTAGTTACCATATGGTAATAATTTTTTAATTGTATTTTCACATGTCTTATCCGCATATGCATTTTGAATCTTTCCTGATTTTTTTTGTCTACTTGTTTTATTTGCTAATAAATGTCTTCTGTTTGATTTTGTTCTTTTTACTTTTCCTGTTGCTGTTAATGAATATCTTTTTTTAGCAGCTTTATTTGTTTTTAATTTTGGCATAATAATAACTCCTTTCGTTTATTTAGTTTTTATATTAACAGATAATTTATTTATCTGCCTTTTTAGCTAAAATGGTAAACATATTTCTACCCTCTAACTTTGGTGCTTTTTCAACAGTTGCAATATCTTCTAAAGCTTCACTAAATTTATTTAGTACTATTTCTCCAGCTTTTGAATTATTAATTTCTCTTCCTCTAAATCGAACGGTTATTTTTACTTTGTTTCCATCTGTTAAAAATTTTCTAGCATTTTTGCATTTGAAACTGAAGTCATGTTCTTCAATATTTGGTGTTACTCTTAATTCTTTTACTTCTAAAACTCTTTGTTTTTTCTTTGCTTCTTTTTCCTTTTTTGCTTGCTCAAATTTGTATTTTCCATAGTTCATAATTTTACAAACTGGTGGATTTGTGTTAGGAGCAACTAACACCAAATCTAAATTTTTGCTTTCTGCTTTTTCTATAGCTTGTTCTAGCGAAATAATTCCTGCCTTTTGTCCATTATCCTCGATTAGTTGAACTTCTTTTGCTCTAATTTGACTGTTGATTGGTAATTCTTGTTTTATTGAAAACACCTCCATAAAATAAAAAATTTGACTTTGTTACAAGTCAAATCAAAATAAGCTCGAGCTTAATACTTCGAATTTATTTAATTTCTAACCTTTTTCCTTCCTTGGATTAGGTGAGAAGTTTGACTTCTTCTTGTAACGAATATTATTTTAACATATTTTTAATTATCTTGTCAAGTTTTTTTTTAGAACCTTTGAAACCTTTTTAATATAGCAGACTATAAATTACAATTCCAATCGACTGAATAACAAATAAATTTAATATATTAGATGTCAAAAGATTATTGGTTGCTTCGACTACTCCTAGCATTTCTTCTTGGTTTTGATAATGAGTTTGTGATTCAAAAAATGTAATTAATTCTGGTA
Source organism: uncultured Clostridia bacterium (assembly GCA_947628415.1). Classification (GTDB taxonomy): domain Bacteria; phylum Bacillota; class Clostridia; order TANB77; family CAG-508; genus CAG-269. The sequence continues at coordinate 28,602 of CANQZU010000001.1, forward strand.
TACTAGTAACAAACCCAAGTAGTATTCCTAAAATTATTTCTGAAATGTTCAACTCATGACATAAATTATTTAAAGTTTCTCCTAATAACTCTCCTACTACATATAGTAAAATACCAGTTCCGATTAAAATTAAAATATAAAGAACTGTTTTTCTAGTATTTCCCTCTTCTTGTTTTTTTTCCTTTTGGATTTGGTTTTCAATTTTTTTATCTTCTTTTTGTAAATATAATTGATGTACATTGTGATTTAAATAACAAAAGAAAATATATAAAATAATAAAAAAAGGAACAAAACTTAAATTAAAGCTTATATTAGTTAAAAGTAAACCCATTGGTAATAGTATAGTAATTAATACTAATATCATATCAACTTGAATTGCTCGATTTGTGAAAGCTTTTCTGTTTTTATTCCATAATATAGAAGCCATATATTGAACTAAATTTATAATATTGGAACTAAGGATATTAAAAATACTTGTACTAATTAATCCATTTATACTAGAAATTACAATAGTTAGAAATTCTGGTACAGAAGTAGCATATCCGGCAATATCCCCTACAGTTTTGGGCTTTAGATTTAAGTTTTCTGCTAATTTTCTTAAAGTAATTACTAAAATATATTTAGTAATTAGTACAATAAGTATAGCATATAAGATAAATTTAGCAATTTCTAAAAACATTATCCTTTTATCCTTCTCTTTTTTAGTTTTATTTTTCCCAATTTCTTGTCAATTATGAGAAAATATAGTATAATAATTTCATTAAAATAAGAGGAGGTAATGATTGTGATTGATATTAAATTTTTAAGAGAAAATCCAGATATAGTAAAAGAAAATATAAAGAAAAAATTCCAAGAGCATAAACTTGTTTTAGTAGATGAGGTTATTGCTTTGGATACTAAAAATAGAGAAGCTAAATCTAAAGGAGACGAATTGCGCTCACAAAGAAAATCTTTAAGTAATCAAATTGGTTCTCTTATGCAACAAGGAAATAAAGAAGAAGCTGAAAAAATAAAAACACAAGTAAATGAAATTAATAAGCAATTGGAAGAAAATGAAAAATTAGAAAATACATATACAGAAGAAATTAAAACAAGAATGATGAAAATTCCAAATATCATGCATGAATCTGTTCCTATTGGTAAAGATGATAGCGAAAATGTAGAAATTCAAAAATTTGGAGAACCAATTGTTCCCGATTATGAAATTCCTTTTCATGGTGAAATTTTAGAAAATTTAGGCGGACTTGATTTAGATAGTGCTAGACGAGTAAGTGGAAATGGGTTTTATTATTTAATGGGAGATGTTGCAAGACTTCATTCTGCTGTTTTGACATATGCTAGAGATTTTATGATTAACAAAGGCTTTACTTATTGTATTCCACCTTTTATGATACGTAGTGATGTTGTAACTGGTGTAATGAGCTTTGAAGAAATGGATGCTATGATGTATAAAATTGAAGGAGAAGATTTATATTTAATTGGTACAAGTGAACATTCTATGATTGGAAAATTCAAAGATCAAATTTTGAAAAAGGAAAATATCCCTTATACTATGACTTCTTACTCTCCTTGTTTTAGAAAAGAAAAAGGAGCTCACGGAATAGAAGAACGTGGTGTGTATCGAATTCATCAATTTGAAAAACAAGAAATGATTGTAGTATGCGAGCCAGAAGATAGTTGGAAATGGTATGATAAAATGTGGTCGTATACTGTTGAATTCTTCCGTAGCATGAATATTCCTGTTCGAACACTAGAATGCTGTAGTGGAGATTTAGCTGATTTAAAAGCAAAATCTTGTGATGTAGAAGCATGGAGTCCTAGACAACAAAAATATTTTGAAGTAGGAAGTTGTTCAAACTTAACAGATGCTCAAGCAAGACGTCTTGGCATTCGTATTAAAGGTGAAAAAGAAAATTATTATGCCCATACTTTAAATAATACTGTAGTAGCTCCTCCTCGTATGTTAATTGCCATTATGGAAAATAATTATCAACCAGATGGAAGCGTTGTTGTTCCAGAAGTATTAAGACCTTATATGGGTGGTTTAGAAAAAATTGTAGTTAAATAATAAAAAGGAGTTCTTTTATGTTTGTAAAAAATCCTAAATTTGAAATATCAGCCGTTAGTACAAAACAATATCCCAAAAACGGTTTACCAGAAATTGTTTTAGTAGGAAAATCTAATGTTGGAAAATCTAGTTTTATTAATACCATGATTAATCGTAAAAAACTAGCTAGAACTAGTAGTGAACCTGGCAAAACTCGTCAAATCAATTTTTACAATATAGATGATACTTTTTACTTTGTTGATTTGCCTGGTTATCGGTTATAGTAAAATGTCAAAAAAAGAACAAGAACAAGTAGGAAATTTTATTGAAGAATATTTATTTCAAAGAAAAGAGATTGCTTTTATTATTTTTTTAATTGATATTAGGCATAATCCTACTGAAAATGATAAATTAATGTATCAATATATAATTTCTTCTGGATTGCCTTGTTTAATTTTAGCTAATAAAGCAGATAAAATTGCTATTACAAAAGTAGATGATACCGTAAAAGATTTGCAAACACAATTAAATCCCCTTGGTGATATTCCTACTCTTCCTTTTTCTTCAGAAAGAAAAATTTATCAAGAAGCAGTTTGGAAAATCATTGATTCTTGTCTTGAAATAAATAAATAGATCAGTACTCAAAAAATACTGATCTATTTTTGTTTAGCAACAATTTTTCTTTCTACTACAAATACAAGATTTATATATGATAATTAAAATAATTCCTAATGCTAAAAGTACTGCTGCTAATATTAATACAGCTAAATTTGCAAGTAAAGTAGTTGCAAATACAGCTCCTAGTATTAAACCAATTGTAGCTAAGAAAAGAGCAACTAAAATTCCTATAATTAATCCCATACACTTACAGCTCTTATTCTTGTTCTCTTTTTGGTTATTAATACAACAATAATTCACTTCTTGTGGCTCCATGAAAAAAGTCACCTCCAATATAGTACCTTGATAAATACTATATTATATTTTATGCCATTTTTTGTCATTTTGTTCTGTTTTTTCAATTTTCTTGGTAATCATTTTTAAAGCTTTTTGCCTAGGTAGCATAATTACATGCTCGCAACCTTGACATTTTAATTTGAAATCTACACCTACTCTTGTAATTTCCCATAATTTACTTCCACAAGGATGTTGTTTTTTGGTTCTTACTATGTCTCCTATTTGATATTCCATTTTTTCTCCTTTTTCTTATTTTTTATTATTTTATTATGGAATATTTATCTTTTTATAAAATCCACCTCTATTTTATTCTTTCTTTTTTATTGTTTCATAGCTTTTTCAAATCTTTTTGCTATTCTTTCTTTTCCAAATATTTGCATAATTTCATACATATCTGGTGTATTGGTTCTGCCAGTTAATGCTACTCTTAAAACTGTGCTTACATCTCCTACATGAGCTTTATATTTTCCTGGGTTTTCTTTAAATTCTTTTACTTCTTTGCTATATCCCATTTGTCCTGCTAGTTCTTTAATATTGTCAAACCAAGTTTGTTTATCGTCTTTTTCATTATAATATTTTTCTAGGTATAATGTTAATATTTTTTCAATTTCTTCTTTGTCTTGAATTACTTGATAAGGATATTGTTGTGGTTGTTCATAAAATTGTTCATCATATAAATAAGCAATATTTTCTTTTAATTCTGACCATTTAGAAATATCTTTTCTTGGTTTTTTATTTCCTCTTTCAATGCCTAATACCTTTAGACTATATTGTTTATCTTGTTCTAACATTTTAACTAATTCTTCATCATGTTTTTTAGCCCAAACAAGTGCTTTTTCGTAAACTTCTTGTGCTGTCATTCTAGAAATAACTGTCTTTCCTATATCTAATAATTTTACCATATCAAATAAAGCTCCACTAACACTCATTTTGCTTAATTGAAGTTCAAATTCATCTATTGGTTTATCTTGATTTGCTCTTCTCCAATTTTCAAAGTTTGAATTAGCAATATTCAATAAATATTCTTTAACGGCAACCTCTGGGATTCCTTCTTCTTCATAATAACTAACTGCTGCTTCTAAATCCTTTCTTTTGCTTAATTTTCTTTTATTTCCATTGTCATTTTTCATAATTGGAGCAATATGCGCATATTTTGGTGCTTTAAATCCTAATTCATGGAATAATTGTAGATGTAATGGAACAGAAGATAGCCATTCATCTCCACGAATTACATGGGTTGTTTTCATTAAATGGTCATCAACAGCATGTGCAAAGTGATAAGTAGGTAATCCATCTGCTTTAATAATAACTATATCTTGGTCGTTTTCTGGGAAATCAATATTTCCTTTTATAATATCATGGTGTTTGATTTTTCTATCTTCTCTTCCTGGAGATTTAAAACGAATTATATAATCTTCGTTATTTTTTATTTTTTCTGCCATTTCTTCTAAAGTATAATTTCTGCATTTTGCCCATATGCCATAATAACCATGTCTAATTTTTGCTGTTTCTTGTTTTGCTCTTATTTCTTCTATTTCTTCTGGTGTACAAAAACATGGATAAGCTTTTCCTTGTTCGATTAAATATTTAGCGTAAGCTTGGTATATTTCTTTCCTTTGGCTTTGTTTATATGGTGCATAATTTCCTTTACTTTCTGTTTCTGAAATCATTCCTTCGTCTGCTTGAATATCAAAAAATTTTAATGATTCTACAATTTCTGTAATTCCATTGTCGATTTCTCTTTTTTGATCTGTATCTTCAATTCTTAAGAAAAATACTCCTCCTGTTTGCTGTGCTAATTTTTTGGCAATTAATGATTGATATAATCCACCAATATGTACAAATCCCGTTGGACTAGGAGCAAATCTAGTTACAATTGCTCCCTCTTTTAAGTTTCTTTCAGGATATTTTTCTTCATAATATGAAATCGGTTTTGCCTCTGGGAATATTAAATTAGCTAATTCTTGATAATTCATTTTCTTTACCTCTCTTTTTCTTGGTATGTTCTACCTTTTGTCCTATTATTTTGATAAGTTGGATATTTATGTTTAGGTTCTAAAAGTTTATTTTTTATAATAATATCAAAAATCTCGTTACTTCCAACTTCGCAAGCCAATTCTGGATATGGACTTTTCCTTATAGCTTGTTTTACTAAAATTTTAATTTCTTGTAAACTTTTATCTTTATTTTCTTCTACTATTTCTACAACTATTGTTTCTATAGCTAATTTCTCTGAAAATTTCATTTTTTAAACCTCCATAATGATTGGTATTATCATAGGATTTCTCTTTGTTTTCATAAAAATATAATCTCTTAAATTTTCTCTAACTGCTGATTTAATGGTTGACCAATCTACAATTCCTCTTTCTTCACATTTTCTTACTTCATGTCTTACTACAGATTTTACATCTTCCATTAGATTTTCTGATTCTCGTACATATACAAACCCTCTTGATATAACATCTGGACCTGCTACTACTTCTCCAGTCGAAGAATTCATTGTCAAAACAATAACAATTAATCCATCTTGTGATAAATGTTGTCTATCTCTTAAAACAATACTTCCAACATCTCCTACACCTAAACCATCTACTAGCACTCTACCACTTTGAACAGATGAAGTAATTTCTGCCCCTTCTTGATTAATCTCTAATACTTTACCATTTGACATCATAATTATATTATCTTTATCAATTCCCATACTTTGAGCTGTTTCACTATGAGCAATTAATTGTCTATATTCTCCATGTACTGGTATAAAATATTTTGGTTTTGTTAAAGCTAAAATCAATTTTTGTTCTTCTTGGCAAGCATGACCTGAAACATGGATTGTTTCTAGAGAACTATAAACTACTTCTGCTCCAATTTGCATTAAATCATCAATTACTTTGGATACAAATTTTTCATTACCAGGAATTGGAGTTGCTGAAATAATAACTAAATCGTTTGGTGTGATTTTTACTTTTCTGTGATCTCCTGCAGCCATTCTAGTTAGAGCTGACATTGGTTCTCCTTGACTTCCTGTTGTAATAATAACTAATTGTTCATCTGTATAATGACTAATCATGTCGATATCAATAAAGATATTGTCTGGGCATTCGATGTACCCAAGTTCTTTTGCCGTTTCTATCATGTTAATCATACTTCTACCACATATAGCAATTTTTCGATTATTTCTTACAGCAGAATTAACTATTTGTTGTACTCGATGTACATTAGAGGCAAACGTTGCTACTACAATTCTTTTAGTACAATTTAAAAATAATTTGTCAAAAACTTCTCCAATTGAACTTTCTGACATTGTAAATCCTTTTCTTTCGCTATTGGTACTATCTGACATTAAAGCTAAAACTCCTTGATTTCCAATTTCAGCAATTCTTCCAAAATCCATTAATTTTCCATCAATTGGTGTATAATCTACTTTAAAGTCTCCTGTATGAAGAATAGTTCCTGCTGGTGTGTTAATAGCAAGCATAACTGAATCTGGAATGCTATGTGAACTTCTTATAAATTCTACTTTAAAATTTTGTCCCAAACGAATTGTTTGTCCTTGCATAACCTCTATTAGTTGCGTGCTTCTTAATAACTTATGTTCTTCCAATTTATTTCGAATTAAACCTGCTGCTAACCTTGGCGCATAAATTGGTATATTTATTTTTTTCAATAAATAAGGAACACTTCCTATGTGATCTTCATGTCCATGTGTAATAATAAGTCCTTTTATTTTTTCTACATTTTTTTCTAAATACGTAATATCTGGTATAACCAAATCAATTCCTAACATATCATCTTCTGGAAAAGATATTCCACAATCTACTACAATGATTTCATTTTCATATTCAAAAACAGTAATATTTTTTCCTACTTCATGTAATCCTCCTAATGGAATAATCTTTAATTTAGAAGCTTTAAATATTGATTGATTTTTAGGTTTTCTTTTTTTAGTTGTAGTATTTCTTTTTATACTAATTGTTTCCACATCTTCTGTCTTTAATGTGGAATGGGTCTTTCTTGGATGGTATGGTCTTGTTGTTTTTCCCCCTTCTGAATGATTTTTTCTTGTTGTTTTTTCTTTTTTTTCAAAATTTCTTTTTGGTTTATTTTCTAATTTTTCTTCTGTCATAAAATCTCCTTTCTTTTTTGTTTCTCCTTTTTTTACTTTATATTAAGCAATCGTCAAAAAATTAGTCCGAATCTTGCCAAACTAATTTACTTTTTTAACATTATTCACATTATTTTCTCTCTTAATACACTTTTACTTAATAATATATCTCATTTTCTAGCAATATTTAAATTGCTAATTTCTAGGTAATATTATACTATATTTTGGTAAAAAAGTCAAATTGATTTTTTAGATAATATTGCTTTATTTTTTATAAATTAAAAAGGAAGTACAATTATATACATTGTTCTTCCTTTTTATTTATCTTTTATTGATTATTTTCTCCTCTACCTTCTGGAAGTGCATCTGAATAATCTAATACAATTCTAATTCTAGTAATTGCTTTAATTGCTCTTACAAATTTACTCTTTTTAATTCTCTCCCATAAACTTGGTTTTGCTTCAAATGTAGTTTCTTGAATATATTGTTGTTCTTCTACAATAGGTTTGGCTATTTCTTGTTGTGCTACATTTTGTGCTGGTTCTTCAAGAGGTGTTGGAATTGATTTTAATGCATCTGCTATTTCAATGCCAATGTAACTTAATGCTTTAGAACGATCTTCTATTCTTTCCATGTCAATTTCAATATGTAAATTAGACTCTAAATTATTAATTCTTGCATTTAACAATTTAACAGCATCTTGATAATTTTCAGATGTTTCCCCTTTTGCCTTTCCTACAATTGTTAATGTTTCAATAATATCTTCTGGGAAAATATTTTCTGCTTTTTTTACTTGTTCTTTCCAATCTTTTTCTTTGTTTTCTACGATATCTAGCAATTCCTTTAATTGACCTGCTGCTGCTATATTTTGTTCTCTTTGTCTAATTAATTCTTCTATTTTCTTTGTATTTTCTTCGAATTGATTAGTAGCAAATTCTACTAATCCATATGCTGCTTTATAAACACTAGCAGGGAAATTCTTCTTTTTAGGATATTCAATTAAATAAGTCTTTATTGATTCAATTAAGTCCTTAAAATAAGAGTCATCTTCTAATTGTACAATTTGTTTTTTACTTTTTGGATTAATTAATCTTTGTACTTTATCTATATTAAATAATATCTTTTCCTCTGTAATAACCATTCTAACATTTACTATGCCTGATTTTGACATTGCAATGTACCTCCTTTTATCTTACGCGTACTTGTTTTTTACCTTTTCTTTTATAATTATACATGAACAAACAAGAAACTACAAGTAATTTTGTAAAAATTTTTTTTAAATTTTTATTACGTAAATATTACAATAATATTACAAAATATTTTTTATTTCGACAATTCTTATTTCTTTTTTCCGTAAGCATTTTTCTTCTTTCTTTTCCCATTTAAAATGTTGTTATCCTTAATTTAATATTAGATAACAACATTTTCTTTTAATTTAATACTGTCTTTATTTCTTCAAATCTTTTTATTTTCTGCGTAGTAGTTTTTATTAGGTCTTCTTTTGTAATAGTGATTTCCCTTATATATTTATAAGCAGGCATAGTTTTATTTACTTTCTTTACTTCTTGCCAGATTTTTTCTTTTAGTTCATCTTCATTAGTTGTTCCATAAATTTCTTCTACTAATTCAGAATCGTATACAATTTTGGCACAAATTTTATAATCCCCATCATTTTCTGGTTTTCCATAAACAAAACTTTCTTTAACTCCTTCTATCTTATTAATTAAAGTTTCTAGCTCTTCTGGATAAATATTTTTTCCGTTTTTTAATACAATAACATATTTCTTTCTTCCTGAAATAAAGATATATCCGTCTTTATCTATTTTTGCTAAATCTCCTGTATGTAACCAACCTTCTTTATCAATAGTTTCTTTAGTTGCTTCTTCATTGTTGTAATATCCAAGCATTACAGATGGTCCTTTAACTGTTAGTTCTCCAATTCCTTCACTGTTAGCATCTACTATTTTTACGTCAAGACTTGGAAAAGCTTTCCCAATTGAGCCGAGTCTTCGATATTTATCATCCTCTGCAGCAATTACTGGTGAAGTTTCTGTTAATCCATATCCTTGATATAGATTAAATCCTAATTCATTAAATCCTTTTTCTGTTTCAGGATCTAATGCTGCCCCTCCTGCTACGAATAGTTTTACTTTCCCTCCTAAATTATCATGAATTTCTTTAAATAGTTTTTTTCGAATATCAATGCCAAATTTTAATAAAAATTGGCTTATTTTTATTCCAGTTTGTACCGTTTTTAATTTTCCTTTTTTCTCAATTGTTTTCATAACCTTTTTATACATAGCTTCAAAAAGAATTGGAACAGAAATCATAGTTGTAACTTTATATTCTTTTATATTATCTGCAATATGCCTGATTCCTTCACAAAATGCTATTGTACTACCTTTTGAAATTGGATAAAGAAATCCTGTAGTAGATTCAAAAGTATGATGTAAAGGTAAAAATGATAAAAATGTGTGGTTTTCATCTACTTTAATTGTAGAAGCTATATCAAACAGATTACTACATATATTTTTGTGAGAAAGCATAACTGCTTTTGACATGGCCGTAGTTCCTGATGTAAATAGCATAATTTGCATGTCTTCATTATCAATTTTTGCATCTAGAAACTCACGGTTTCCTTCTTCAATTAATTTTTTTCCTTGTTCAATTAATTCTTTTTGTGAATATATATCATCCTCTTTATTTTTTAGGTCCATAGAAATGAAATATTTAACATTTGTAGTGTTTTTTTGCCTAATTTCTTTCATGACTTCATCATATTGTTTTGAATAAAAGATAGCTTCTACTTCTGAACGAATCATCAAACTTTCGATTTCATTATTTGGCAAAGCTTTATCTAAAGGAACAACAATTCCAGTTCCAGTAACTATTGCTAAATAAGCTACTCCCCATTCGTAACGATTTTCTGATATTACAGCAATTCGTTTGTCTTTTAATCCTATTTTTATTAGTGATGTTCCTAAAGAATTAATATCTTCTCTAAATTCTTTATGCGTAATATAAGTAAACTTTTCAGGATCTTGTGTTTTAAATTTATAAGCTGGTTTTTCACCAAATTTTTCTCCTGTTTTTTGTAACATTTCTTTAAGATTTTCATATTTTTCTGTTTTATGAATTGGCTCTCTCATTTTACCCTCAACCCTTCTATTACTGTATTTTCAAATTCTTTAAAAAGTTTCATAATGTCGATTTCTTCTTTGCTTCTTACTTTATAAACTAAACTAGAACAAATTAGTCCATAAATTTCAGAGGCAATTGCTTGTGGATTTCCTTGTTTGATTTGTCCTTTTTGAATTCCTTCTTCTACTATTTTTTCAATTTTATGGACATATTCTAAAATGTTTTTTTGACACATCTGGTGTCTTTGTTCCTGTCCCCAAAATTGGCTTAATAGTATAGTAATTAAATCTTCATATTTTACAACAATTTTTATTTGTATTAGTACAATAGCTTTTATTTTATCTATATAATTAGAAAACTTTGCTGTTTTGATGTCAATACTATTTTGTAATAGTTTAATTCCTTCTTCTACCAGAAAATTAAAAATTTCTTCTTTGCTAGAAAAATGATAATACAACGTTCCTTTAGCAACACCTACTGTTGCTGTTATATCTTCGATACTGGTTGCATCATATCCTTTTTCAGCAAATAATTTCATTGATGTTTCAAATATTTTTCTTTTGGTTTTGTTCATATTTTTAGTAGTCGCCCCCTTAAGAAAATTTGAATTTTATTTTTCTTATTATATCTTGTATTATATTTTTTTGCAATAGTTTTTCTTGTTTTCGACGATACGTTCGACTTAAAATTTTCTTTATTTTTTTAAGATATTTTCTTTACTTTTTTTGCTAACTAATATAAAATAACTTTAAGTTGGATATAATAAGAAAAAAATTGGAGGAAACAAATGAAAAATAAAAATGAATTAAGTTATAAAGAATTAAAAATGACTTGTCCACCTAATTTATTTAAATTTGATACCACTGAAGATTTAGAATCTATACAATCTGGTATTGGACAAGACCGTGGTATTAAAGCATTAGAATTTGGTTTACAAGTAGATGTAAAAGGATATAACTTATATCTAGAAGGACCTAGTCGGAGTTGGAAAAACCATGTATACTAGAAATTACCTTGATAAGATTGCTCCAAAGAAGAAAACTCCTTCTGATTGGTGTTATATTTATAATTTTAAAAATCCAAATGAACCAATTGCCGTTGAATTACCAGCTGGACAAGGAAAGAATTTTAAAGATTCTATGGATGGATTTATTAAAGAAATTCGAAAAGATATCCAAAAAACTTTTAATAATGATGATTTTGAAAAAGAAAAAGCTTTAATTAAGCAAGAATTTGAAGTAAAGCGTTCTGCTTTATTAGATAAATTAAATCAAGATGCTTCTAAATATAATTTTCAAGTAAAAGCTGCTCAAAACGGTATTTATATGATGCCTATTGTAGATGGCAAAGCAATTGAAGAAGAAGAATTTGAAAAATTAGATGAAAAAATCAAACAAGAGTATGAAGAAAAATCTGTATTTGTACAAGAACAAATTATGGAAGTTATTGGTCAAATTAAGGAAATCGAGCGTCAATCTGATAAAAAGATTTCAGAATGGCAATCTAATGTTGCTTTACTTACTGTAAATGCTCATATTAATTTTTTGAAATCTAATTATAAAAGAAATAAGAAGATTAATCAATTTTTAAATGATGTTAAACAAGATGTTTTAAAAAATATTCCTGTATTTTTAGAAGATGAAACAACAAAATCTAACCAACCACAGGGACCTAATCAAAAGAAACCAGATCCTTGTTTAAATTATCGTGTTAATTTATTTATCGATAATTCTAATTTAGAAGGTGCTCCTGTTATTATGGATTCGAATTATTCTTATCATAATATTTTTGGCTCTTTGGAATATGAAAATTATTATGGTTCTTTAAAAACAGACCATACTATGCTAAAACCTGGTCTTATGCAAAGAGCTAATGGTGGTTATATTATCTTTCAAGCTAAAGATTTGCTTGCTAATCCTATGTGTTATGAAGCTTTAAAAAAAGCTTTAAGAGTAAAAGAATTAAGTATAGAAAATACAGCTGATCAACGTTCTTCTATGGTACTTATATCACTAAAGCCTGAACCAATTCCTTTAAATTTGAAGGTTATTTTAATTGGTAGTAGCAGTATTTATCAAACTTTACTTGCTATGGATTCTGATTTTAGAAAACTATTTAAAATTAAAGTAGAATTTGAAGATGATGCTCAAATTAATTCAGAAAACCTTCAAAAGCTATCTCAAATTGTCCATGGATTTTGTGTTCATGAAGAACTACCTCATTTGGACAGAAGTGGTATGGCACGTTTAGTTGAATATGGTTCTAAATTAGCAGGAAGCCACTATAAAGTTTCTACTCGATTTGATGATTTGATGCAAGTAGTAGGAGAAGCTGGTACTTGGGCTAAAATTGCTAAATCTAAAGTAGTAACTGCTGAATTTATTGATAAAGCTTTAAATGAGAGAATTGAACGAGTAAAAAAATATGATAGTAAGTATCTAGAAATGATAAAAGAAAATACATTATTAATTAATACTACTGGTTTTGAAGTAGGAGAACTAAATGGCTTAACTGTTATGACAATTGGTGATTATACATTTGGAAAACCTGCTAAAATTACTGTTAATACTTATACTGGAAAAAATGGAATTGTTAATATTGAAAGAGAAGTAGAAATTTCTGGTCCTTCTCATTCCAAAGGAGTTCTTATTTTATCTGGTTATTTAGGTGAAATGTTTGCTCAAGATATTCCTTTATGTTTAACTGCTAGTATTTGCTTTGAGCAATTATACAATGGTGTAGACGGTGATAGTGCTTCTAGTACTGAATTATATGGTTTACTTTCTAGTTTATCTGGTATTCCTATCAATCAATCTATTGCTGTAACTGGTTCTGTAAATCAAAAAGGTCAAATCCAACCAATTGGTGGTGTAAATGAAAAAATAGAAGGATTTTTCCAAATTTGTAAAATGAGAGGATTAGACGGTTCACATGGTGTTATGATACCAATTCAAAATGTCGATAATTTGCAATTATCAGATGAAATTATTGAAGCCGTAAAAAATAAACAATTCCATATTTATTCTGTCTCTACTATTGAAGAAGGAATTGAAGTTTTAACTGGCGTGCCAGCTGGTAAAAAAGATAAAAATGGACATTTCCCAGCAGGTACTATTAATTATTTAGTTTATGAAAAATTAAAAAAATATGCTCAAATTAGTGAGAAAAGAGATTAATTCTCTTTTCTCTTTTAAAATATATTTTGCAAGTTAAATGCATATTTATCTTCAATATGTTTTAATAAAAAAACACTTTTATCAATTTCACTTGTTGAATCTTGATATTCTTGTGTTTCAATATGACTTTTTATAGCTGTTAATTCTATTTCTATTTTTTCTAATTCATTATGTTCAATATAATAAGCTAATTTATCATGTTTTTCCTTCCATTCTTTTTCTATTTTTTCTGTTTCTTTTTTTGCTTTTTCGTTATCTATTTCTGTTTTTGTAATTTCATCTCTTAAAGATAATAAATTTTGTGATAATTCATCTACTGATTTTTTAGAATAATTTTGTGTAATAGCATTTCCAAAAAAAATGGCAACGACAAGGACTACACAAATAACTGTTTCTTTAACCATTTTACTCTCCTTTTTTCTGACAAAAAATTTGTCCTTTTCCATCAATTGTTACAACTAAGGCTTCCTCTGGCTTCATTTTAAATTTTTCTACTTGATTTTTTAGCCAAGTATAGTTTTTTCCAATTTCTTTTAAATTTTTCTCCATAACTTTACCATCTACTACTAAATCATAAGGAATTCCTTCATAATCTGGTTGAATATTAAAATCTTCGGGAATAGTATTTCGTTTTTCTGGTTTTTGTATTACTGTTACTTCTCCACTAGTTTCTAATATGGCATATTCTACATCTCCTAGATTAACTACATTATTAGATCTTAATCTTTCTTGTAATTCAGTAATAGTAAATCTTTCTTTTCTTAATGCTTTTTCATTAATTTTTCCTCTATAAATTAAAATTGTTGGTTTGCCACAAATAATTTCTCGCGCTTTTAAACTTTTTATATTAATAACAGAAATAATTAAATGCATAACCAAAAGTCCTAATATAGGAATAATACCATTAAAAATTGGTACTCCAGTTTCTGTCATTGGAATGGAAGCTAAATCTGCTATCATAATAGAAATAGCTAATTCAAAAGGTTGCATTTGCCCAATTTCTCTTTTTCCCATAAATCTCATAACAATTAAAACAATTATATATAAAATAATAGATCTAAAAAATGTAATTGACATTAAAACACCTACTTCTTATTTTTACTTTTTGTTTATTTTTTACAAAATTTAACTTTTTTATACGAGTTTTTTTGAATAAATATTTTTTTTTTGAGAATAATACTTTTAGAACCTTTAAAAATTTGACACAATGGATTTTTAATTCTAAGGAGGTTAGACTTATGAATGAGGCTCAAGGAAATCAAACAAAGTCTGGTACTTCTACTGTATGGCAAATAATTGGTAGATTAGTTGCATCTGCAGTAGTATTAGCCATTACTGCATTTTTTACACCTGGATTTACCATTAATAATTTTTGGACTTTAGTTATTGCTGCTGTCGTCCTAACAGTTATTGATTATTTAGTTATCAAATTTACTGGTTTACATGCTAGTCCTTTTGGTAAAGGTTTTGTAGGTTTCGCATTAGCAGCAATTATTTTATATGTAACGCAATTCTTCGTAGCAGGATATTCTATATCGTGGATTGCTGCTATCATTGGTGCATTAATTTATGGTGTAGTTGATTACTTTATTCCAGGAAATCAACAAATGTAGCTTAACAAAAAGAAGTTATATCATTTAGTTTTGATATAACTTCTTTTTGTTAATTTTTCTTTTTAACAATTTCGTTTTGATTTTTGTAAATACTATTTGATGGTATTACGCCTCTTACCGAAGATAATGGATAAATATTAGTATTTTTTCCAACAACTGTTCCAGGGTTTAAAACACTACTACATCCTACTTCTACTTCGTCTCCTATCATAGCACCAAATTTTTTAATTCCTGTTTCTATTTGTTCTTTTCCATTTTTAACAATTACTAATTTTTTATCTGATTTTACATTAGAAGTAATAGAACCTGCTCCCATATGTGCTTTATAGCCTAGGATTGAATCTCCTACATAGTTATAATGAGGCACTAGCGCTTTATTAAACAAAATGACATTTTTTAATTCTGTAGAATTTCCTACAACTGTTTCTTCTCCAACAATTACTTTTCCTCGAATAAAAGCACAATGTCTAATTTCTGCCTTTTCTCCAATAATGCATGGCCCTTGTATGTATGCACTTGGCATTATTTTAGCCGTTTTAGCAATCCATATATCTTCTCCTTTTTTTTCATATTTTTCAGGGTCTAATGTTTTTCCTAATTCTATAATGTAATCCCCTATTTTATTTAATGCTTCCCATGGATAAGTTATGCTCTCTAATAATTTTTTTGCTATTGTTTCATTTAAATTATATAAATTATAAACTTTACATTCTTCCATCTTTTTTTCCTTTCTTAAAATTCTTTAGCTAATTTTTCTTGCTTTTTCCAGTATTTTTCGTACAATTCTTTGGCAGTTTTCGGACTATCTACTCCATCTTTATTTTTAACTGGTGCAAAATCATCTTCTCTTTTTCCTCTTAAAATAGCAATATCATTAAAAAATTCAAATGCATCAAAAATAAAGGATTCAAATTTATAAGAGTTTGGCTCATCTGGTATAATTTCTTTTCCGTTTTCATCAATATATGAATTCTTCTTAAGAGCATGATGATACATTAGATTTTCTTTACTTACTTTTTCAATGGCATCAATTGTATAAAGGTTGCACATAATATGGGATTCTCCATATTTTAATTCTCCTTCATAATCGGTTTCTTCTGCCATTTTTTCTGGAAGTTCTGCATATTCAATTACTTTTGGATGTCCATTCATTTTACAAAATACGCCTACTTTTTCATGAGGATTTGCTTTTACTACTGATTTAGAAGCAATAGAAACGCCTTTTTTAATTGCCATACCAAGTAAAGTAACATCTACCATTTTCAATAATACGTTATCTACTCCTCCAATAAAAACCCATTTAATTCCTTTTTCTTTCATATCTGCTAAACATCCACTTAATCGAAGTGAAGCATAAGTTCCTCCATTTCCATCAGATGCTTCTTTAATTTTATTTTCTTTACTAATCAATAATTTTCCTTGTTTATCTAATAATGGTAATTCTCCTTGCTTAAAAATAATGACATTTTCTTTTTCATAACCAAAATAATTATTTTTTTCTAAAAAATCTTCTGTCTCTTGGTTATTTTCTTGACTTGTCATTATATACCAAGGAATTTTCGTTTGATATTTTTCATTAGCTTGTTTTAAATTTTCTGCTAAAATTTCAAATAAATATTTTCCTTTTCCATAAACATCTAACTTAAAAGTTCCTTTTGGTCCAGAAAATCCTAATCTTGTTCCTTGTCCTCCTGCCATAGTTACAACAGCATATTCTCCATTTCTAACTACTTTTTCTCCTAAAGAGTCAAATTCTGCTTTTTGATCTGGAGATAATTTTGCTTTATCTAAGTAATTAATATTTTCAATTTTGTTTTCTTTAATTGCAATTTCTTTTTTGGTATTGCTATATAATTCCATAATTTGATGAAAATCAATATGATTAATTTGTTCTATTAATTCTTCTTTTTCTTTTCCTTCTAATTTTTTTAGTAATTTTATAATATGATCTTGATTATACATTTTTAATATTTCTATTGTATCTTGTATTTTATCCATTCTTTTTACATTCCTTTCAGTCCATATTAATTTTTGCTATATTATATGATATTCTATCATATCTGTTTCTAATTATCAAGTTTTTAAAACAAACTTGTCATATTCTAAAAAATTGCTCCATATATATTAACAAAGTAATTTTGTACAAACATTTTGGAGTTAAGAATTAAAAGGAGGTATATAGATGGAAAATACAAGATTGTATCAAGACATCGCAAAAAGGACGGATGGTGATATTTATGTAGGGGTGGTAGGACCTGTTCGAACTGGTAAATCTACTTTTATCAAAAAATTTATGGATTTATTAGTTATCCCAAATATTGACAATGAGTATAAAAAAGAAAGAGCAAGAGATGAGTTGCCTCAAAGTGCTGGAGGCAAAACTATTATGACTACAGAGCCTAAATTTGTGCCTAATGAAGCTATAGAAATCACTTTAGATAATAACTTAAAATTTAAAACAAGATTAGTAGATTGTGTTGGTTATTTAGTTGACAATGCCATTGGCTATTTAGAAGATGATATGCCTAGAATGGTAAAAACTCCTTGGTCTGCTGAAGAAATTCCTTTTGAAAAAGCAGCTGAAATTGGAACTAAAAAAGTCATCGATGAACACTCTACAATTGGTATTTTAGTAACAACTGATGGATCAATTACTGATATTCCAAGAGAAGATTATATTAAAGCAGAAGAAAGAGTCGTTAATGAATTAAAAGCATTAAATAAACCATTTATCATTTTATTAAATTCAAATGATCCAAATAGTAGTTATACTCAAGAATTAGCAAACAATCTAACCCAAAAGTATCACACAACTGTTATGCCAATTAACTGTGAATATTTAAGTATTGATGATATTAACAATATGTTTTCAAAAGTCTTATACGAATTTCCAGTAGAACAAATTACAATTAAATTTCCTAAATGGGTAGATGGTTTAGAAACCGAACATCCTTTAAAAATGGAACTATATGAAGAAATTAAAAATGCTTTTTCAGGTGTTTCAGTTTTAAAAGATGTACCTAGTTGCATTGAGCCAATTAAACAAACAGAAATTATTGCAAAAACTTCGATTGAAGATATTCGTTTAGGAGATGGCTCTGTTAATATTGAGATTGCATTAAAAGAAGAATTGTTCTATCAAATTCTTTCAGAAATTACTAATGTAAATGTTACTAATGAAGGAGATTTATTTAGTATTATTTCTGATTTATCAAAAACGAAAAAGAAATATGATCGAATTGCCTATGCTTTAGAAGAAGTAGATGCTAAAGGTTATGGAATTGTTACTCCTTCAATTGATGATTTAATATTAGAAGAACCAGAAATGATTAAACAAGGCTCTCGTTTTGGTGTAAAATTAAAAGCTACAGCTCCTTCAATTCACTTAATAAAAACAAATGTGGAAACTGAAGTTTCTCCTATTGTTGGTTCTGAAAAGCAATCTGAAGAATTAGTAAATTATTTATTATCTGAATTTGAAAGCAATCCAAAAGAAATCTGGAAATCGAATATTTTTGGAAAGAGTTTGCATGAGTTAGTTAATGAAGGCTTACAAACCAAACTTTCTAAAATGCCTGAAGATGCTCAAATTAAATTACAAGAAACATTGGAACGTATTGTCAATGAAGGTAGTGGCGGTTTGATTTGTATCATTTTATAAATAACTAAAAAGTTTGTTAAGAAGTTTATTTTTCTTAACAAACTTTTCTTTTTAACTTTCTACTAATTCTACCTGATGTTCTTCTCCCTTTATGTTAAAATGTAAGTAAAACTTTTTATTCAAATCTTTCTTATTAATATCAAATTTTGCTTTATAAGTACTATCTTTATAGGTACCATTATCATTATTTAGATAACTATACCTTTTACCTGTTTCATCTGTAATGTAAATTGCTTGATCCATTTTTTGTGTAAATTCTTCTCTTTCCATATCTTTTCCTGCCATGACTAAATCTATAAATCCATCCATTTTAAAAATAATACTGGTTCCTGTTTCTGTAACATCTAATTTTTTTAATTCAAATCCTTCTACTTCCTCTTTTAATTTTAAAGAAATACTTTTTCTTTGATAAAAACTATCTGGTACTTCTACTTCTAATTTCCACTCTGCATCTGTTAAAGGAAATTGTTCAGATAATGACTCTTTTGGATTTTCTTCATTATATTCAAACATGGTATAACCAATATTGAAAATTCGAATGAATAACTTTTTGCTTCTAGGAAATGATACTGGCGTTGTCATACTAACTTGTGCGACGATGTTTTTATCTTTTGAAGTAATCACTCTTGCTCCTCTTACCGAATCTGCTATTTGATTTGCAAAAGCATCTTTTTTGTTATAAGGAATGTTTTCTTCTTGATATAATTTTTTCCAATATTCACTGTATTGAGGTAATTCTTCTATGGTTACTATTCCTCCCGCAAATACACCATATACATTTTTATTTTCATCATATACAGCATATCCATAGCTAAATGTTTCTGTGTTAATTTCTGTCTCCTTTGGGAAAATAAAGTCTACATTCATACTAAAAAACTCATCTGTTATCATTAAAGAATCTAGTTTTACTCCTATTCCATCATGATATACATATTCCATATCAATATTTTTTTCATAGCCTTGTTCCATTGCTTGTTTTATACTGGCTGATCCGTATTCTACTGGTCTATTTTCGAATTCTTTGTATTCAATATTCCATTTAATTTGAGCATAAATGGTCGGCATTGATGCCCCTAATAAGACAATTACCATAAAAACAGCTGCTACTTTTAACCATTTTCCATATTCTACATGTTTTTTAGGTGTATCCTTTTGATTTTCCATAGTATCTCGAATCATATTTGAAAATTTTTTTGGTATTTTTTCTTCCTTTGTAAAAATTTCCTTTAATTCTTGGTCTAATTTTTCCATTTTTATTCCCCCTTTTTCCAATTAGTTTTAATTTTTTCTTTCATTCTTCTTAATTTGGTTTTTATCGTATTTTCATTTTTCCCTAAAATTTCACTAATTTGTTTTGTGGTATAGCCATTGCTATAATAAAGTAAAAGAATTATTTTATCTTGACCCGAAAACATCTCTAATATTTTTTCATAGTCTAGCTTGTCCTCCCACTTCGTTTGTTCATTATATGCTTTTTGATTTTCTATTGTTTCTAAAGATACAAAAGAAATCTTATTTTTTCTGTATTTTTTATTACACTGGTTAATTAATATTTTATATAACCATAACTCAAATTTTGTATTGTCTTTTAGGCTAGGTAACTTTTTAAAAAGAAGTAACATCGTTTCTTGTACAGCATCTTGTACGTCGAATTCATTTTTTAACCTTGCTTTAGCTATTTTATATAATTTCATTTCATTCTTTAGGATTAGTTCAGTAAATGCGTCTTTTTCTCCTTTTTTAGCTTTTTCTATTAATTCTTCCATAGTTCCTCCTTTTTCTATTTTTGTCCTTTACTTTAATAGATGTCTTTTGTTTCTAAAAAGTTTCAATTTTTTGATATTTTTAGTTAGAAAAAGTAGGGATATCCCTACTTTTTAAATTTTGTTTTGTAATTTTTCCTTCATTTCTAAAATATGTTTTTTTATTTTTTCTAATTCATTCTCTTGTTTTTGAATATCATCTATAAAATACTTTTCCATTTTTTCTACTAAATTATCTTCTAAATCATAAACATTTATTTCACCATCTAGTAATTTTTTGGCTATTTTTTCAAATTCTATTTCATTCTGACAAGATATTTGCTTACGAAAATTTTTATCATTATACATATATTACTTATTTTCCTTCCCTAGTATCATTCATTTTAATATTTTCTAGTTTTTCATACCTAGTTTCCAATTGTTTAGCTTCTTGAACATTTTCTCTTTTTTCTAAATCAATTTTTATTAATTTAGCCAATTTAATTCGCTTTTTATCTCCATAATTTTCTTCTATGTCAAATACCATTTCCATTACCTCATCTATTTCTGGATGTATCTGTCGATATCGTTCTTTTTCTTTTTCTGTTTTTAATTCTAGATATGGCTTTATTAGATTATATTTAATATTAATTTCTAGGATATCTCCAAATCTTTTTTCTTCTTTATCTTTTGAAGTTCTAGACGGTTTTTTTGGTTTTTCTTGTTTTCTAATCCATTCTTTTATTTTTCTTAAATTAATTAAATGCGTACTTGCCATGATTTCTATTTCATTTACCATTCTGATTATTTCTTCTATTTCTGGATATTTTTGTTTGTACTTTTCCTTTTCTTTTTCTATCGATATTCCTAAATATGGTTGTATGATATTACATTTAATATAATTCCACTTAGTTGCTAATTTTCGTTCTTCCTTGTCTTTTGAAATGGAAGATGGTTTTCTTGGCTCTTCTTGTCTTTCAACCCACTCCTTTATTTTTCTTAAATTAATTAAGTGAAAACTTGTCATAATATTTATTTCATTTACTATTTTTACTGCTTCATCAATATTCGGATATTTTTGTTGATACTTTTGTTTTTCTTCTAATGATAATTTTAAATATGGCTTTATTAATTTATATTGAATATATTTCCAACTATGTGCTAATTTATTTTCTTCTTTATCTTTTGAATTTTGGTATGGTTTTCTTGGTTCTTCTTGTCTTTCAACCCATTCTTTTATTTCTTCTAATTGAATCAAATAACCGCTTATTATAGGCATATTATCTATTTCATTTAATTTTTTTATTATTACTTCTATCTCTGGATGCTTTTGTTGATATTTTTCTTTTTCTTCTTTTGGTAGTTTTAAATATAGTTTTGTTTTATGTCGAATACGTATTAATGCATTTCCTAATCTTTTTTCTGTAATATTATATGAAATAGAGGATGGATTTCTTGATTCTTCTTGTTCTTCCATCCATTTTTTTATTTTTTCTAGATTAATAATAGACGTGTCTGTCATTATTACTATTTCATTTACTATTTTAATGATTTCTTCTATTTCTGGATATTTTCGTTTATAATCTTCTTTTTTTTCTGCCGATAGTCTTAAATATGGGTTCATAATTTCATATTTAATATGTCTCCATTTTTCTGCTAATTTTCTTTCTTCTTCATTTTCTACAGTCATTAGCGGTTTTCTTGGTTCTTCTTGCCTTTCAATCCAGTCTTTTATTTTTATTATGTTTTTAAGATAAATACTTGGTTCTTTCTCATGATTAGTTTGATTTTCTAAACATCTTTCTAAATCTTCTTCTACCATTTATTTCTCCTTTTATTTTTTCTTTTTTAGTTATAATTTTCACTATTTAAATCTGGATAATTAAAATATTTTCCTCCTTCTGTAAATGTATTAGTTGGTATATGATCTTTTAAAATATCTTTAGAGCCTTTTAAAAAATAACGATATTTATTACTTTGGCTTACCCAACCTGTATTAGATACTGGATCATCCCAAGTTACATCAATAGCATACCATACACCATCTATTTGTACATAATTCCATGCGTGGTTTTCTGTTTGTCCCTCTGAATTGGTTCCCTTTCCAATTACTAAAGTACATGGAATTTCTAAAGCATCCATTAGATATTTAAAACTTCTTGCATAACCTTCACATACTGCTTTACCACTTACCATAGCTCCATAGATATTATAAATATGATTTCCTGTTAAACTAGTATCATATTCTATATTTTCTACTAAATAATCATGTACCATTTTTATATTATCATAGGTACTAGTCTTTCTATTTTGTACAATTTGATTTTTTATTTGTTCAATTTCTTCCAAAGCTTGATTAATTTGCTCTTTAGAAGAAAATTCATCTATTAAATAATTTGATTCATTTCCACTATTTATATAAACATAGTGTGTAACGTTTTTCCCTTTGGTAGTTGTTTCTATATTTAAATACATTTTATTTGGACTTAAATAAAATACCTCTGGATTATCATATGTATAAGCTTCAATTGCTGATTGGTAATATTTTCCCAATTGTTCCTGTCCATCTGCTTGTTGTAATAAACTAGAAAAAGAATTTCCCAATTCTATTCTATAAGTACCTGTCTTCATATTTTCTTTATTATTTTCAAAAATTGTGTAAATTATTTTTGATTCCTCTTCCAATTGATTATAAAAATATTTATCATTTTTTTGGGAGTTTTGTTCAATTTGCGCATTTGCATTTTCGTTATCTTTAATTTTTTCAAGTGGATTTTCCAAAATTTGAGGTGTACTTACTTCTTCATCTAATGTGTCTTGAGTTTCTGAAATAAGAGTTTTCACATTTTCTGGCTTAATATCTGTTTCTAAATTTACCCATTCATTCCATAAGATTATACCAAACAATCCAAAAACACTTATAATTAAAAAGACAACAATTGACATGATGAAACTAGCAAATCTATTCTTCATATCACTTCTCCTTTGTTTTTTCTCTTTTTATTATAACATTTTTTTTAGTTAAAAACTAGTATATTTTATGCTTTTTTAGAAATACTAATAAAAACTATAAAATCCAAAAAATGGAGAAAACTATGAATTATATGAATTTAAAAAATTTATTAAAAAATACATTTGGCTATACGCCAAAATCTGACTATAGCTTTAGCTTATCAGAAGGTAGCCAAACCACTATACCAGAAAATAAACAAAAAGAAAAAAGTAAAGAAAAAACTAAAATCTTTCCTAGTCTGAATGTCAATATCGAATTTTTAAGAACAAAATATAATCTTTTAATTAATAGTGACATTATATTAAGAGAATTTACGTTAAATGCAAGAGGCAAACAATATAATGCTTTCTTAATTTATATTGATGGTATGGTAGATTCTAAAGTGATGAATGAATTTATTTTAGAGCCTTTAATGCTTCGAAATAAAAATAACCTTTTTGATGGTACACAAAGTAAAGTAATTTCTGAAGCAGTTGCTAACAATATAACTGTTAGAAAAGTAAAAAAATTTGATTTATCAAATTATTTAATGGGATGCTTAATGCCACAAAATGCAGTAAATGAAATATCTGATTTTGATGAAGTTTCAAATCGGTGTAAATGCACGGAAATTGTATTTTATTTGTTGATACCTTAAATCTTGCCTTTGATATTGAAGTAAAAGGTTTTAAACAAAGAAGCATTGATACACCAAATAATGAAATTGTTATTAAAGGTCCTCATGAGGCGTTTGTAGAAAATATTAGAACCAATACTGCTTTAATTAGAAAAATTGTAAATAATGAAAATTTAATTATTGAAAATTTAGAAGTTGGAAAAATTACAAAAACTAAATGTGCTGTTTGTTATATGCAAAATATTACAAATTCTGATTTAGTTAATGAAGTAAAATATAGACTAAATAATTTAGAAATTGACTCTTTGTTATCTTCTGGAGAATTAGAGCAATTAATTGCTGATTCTAATATTTTAGGTATACCAGAAATGCTTTCTACAGAAAGGCCTGATAAGGTAACCAAATATTTATTAAAAGGAAGAGTCATTGTTTTAGTTAATGGAAGTCCTTATGGTATTATTGTGCCTGGTATTTTAGTTGATTTTTTAACTTCTCCTGAAGATACTAATTTAAAAGTTAGTTTTGCTAATTTTTTAAGAGGTTTAAGATTTTTAGCCGCTTTTATTACTTTACTACTACCTGGTTTATATGTAGCCATTACAAGTTTTCATCAAGAAATTTTACCAACAGGATTACTGTATTCTATTCTAGCTTCTAGAGAAAATGTTCCTTTCCCTATTATTCTTGAAATTCTTTTAATGGAAATTTCTTTTGAACTAATTCGTGAAGCAGGTTTAAGAGTTCCTTCTCCTATTGGACCTACAATTGGTATTGTGGGAGCTTTAGTTTTAGGACAAGCAGCAGTTACAGCTGGAATTGTAAGTCCTATTTTAATTATTATTGTGGCTATTACTGGTATTGCTTCTTTTGCAATTCCTGACTTTTCTTTTGGATTTCATTTAAGATATTTTCGTTTTGCATTTGTTTTACTTGGATTTATGGCTGGATTTTTAGGAATTTCTTTGGGATTATTTGTTTATATTAGTCTTGTTTGTAGTTTAAGATCTTTTGGGGTTTCTTATACAACTCCATTTGCTCCTGCTTCTAATTCAAAAGGAAATGGATATTTATTACCTCCGATTTGGAAAAGAGAATATCGTCCAACTTATATTGCTGCTAAAAAAGAAAAAGATCAAGAAAAAATTTCTATGAAGTGGAAATATGATAAATAATAAATTTTTCTGTTATAAAAAGAAAGGAGTTTTTATATGACAAAAACAAAAATAGGAGTTGTAGAAGCTATTATGTTGGTACTTACTATTATTGTTACTCACACTATTTCAGCTTTGCCACGAGAAATTTTAGTAAATCAACGATCCGCTTCTATTATTAATCTAATCTTTGTTAGTATCTTAGCTATTGCTTTATCATACATCATTGTAAAATTAATGAAAAATTTTGCAGGATTAGATATTGTAGATATCTCTGAATTTTTAGGTGGAAAAATCTTTAAGAATATTATTGGGGTAATTTTCATTTTCTTTTTTTTAGTAAGCTCTAGTATTTTACTTCGAAGCTTTTGTGAAAGTTTAAAAATTATTTATTACCCTATGACTAATATTATTTTTATTATTTTGCTATTTGTCATTGCTGTTTGCGCAGCCAATCGACTTGATTTCAATGCTTCTTTAAAGACCAATCTCTTAATTGTACCACTAGTATTAGCCAGCATGATTTTTTTGTTTTTTGCTAATATGAACAAATTTGATCCACAAAGATTTTTTCCGATATTTGGTAAAGGCGTATTGAATACTTTTGTTCTAGGTCTTACCAATTTAGCCTCTTTTGGAGGAATTGCCTTTTTATATTTTTTGCCTCCTTTTTTAAAGGAACCTGAAAAAATGAAAAAGATTGCACTTTTTTCTATTGGAATTTCTGCGGTATATCTTATTTTATGTGTAGCTACTTTGCTTTTCATGTTTTCTTTTTTTACCGATGCTAATGAGATTACACCTCTTTATAATGCTACTCGCTATATTGAATTTGGTAACTTTTTTCAAAGATTGGAATCATTATTTTTACTGATTTGGATTCTAGCCTATGCTTGTTATTTAAGTATTGTTAGTAAGTTTTCTATGAACATTTTTAAAAAACTTACAAATCTGGAAACCAAGAAACCAATGATTGATATTTTTGGTTTGCTTATTCTTGCTATTAGTTTGATTCCTCAAAATTATGCCATTTCTAACGAATTTGAAATAAAAGTTTACCCTTATTTAGTATTAGGAATTGTATTTTTCTTAAGTTTTTCTATTTTAATTTTGGCAAATTTGTTAAAAAGAAAACAAAAACAAATGCGTATGTCTCATTAAATGAGAAAGGAGGGAGTTACTTTGAATAAATTTATACGAAATGTGTTTATATTTGTTTTAATTATTGTTTTTATAATGGCTTTTTCAAGTTCTTATTTATCTCTTAGTATGGACAATTTAGCCTATGTTCTTGCCATTGGAATTGATAAATCAGATGAAAATTCTTTGCAAGTTAGCTTTCAGTTTTCTACTACTAGTTCTGTTACAGAATCTGGCTCTACTGAAAAAACCCCTGCCATTTTAAATTCTGTAAAAGCCTCCTCTTTAAGTACAGCTATTAATTTAATGAATAGTTACATGGGAAAAGAAATTAATATGTCTCATTGTAAAGTTATTGTATTTTCAGAAGAATTAGCTTCAGAAGGAATTTCGAATGAAATCTATACCTTAATTAATAATACTCAAATTAGACCTTCTGCTAATATTATTATTAGTAAATGTAATGCCAAAACTTATATTGAACAAACTTCTCCCGAATTAGAAAGCCTTATTTCAAAATATTATGAAATTTTTACAAATTCTAGCAAATATGCTGGCTTTCTTCCAGATTGTACAATAGGTGATTTCTTTAACTCTCTAATTTGTTATTCTTGTGACCCTACTGCTCTTCTAGGTGGTTTAAGTTCAGAAGATAAAAATACAGATACATCTGGTTATCAAGACGATTATGAAGTAAAAGCAAATGAGTTTCCTGTAGAAGGACAGAATGGCTCTGAAAATGTAGGTGTTGCTGTTTTTAGTAGTGATCGTTTAGTGGGAGAATTAAATGCTATAGAAACCATTGCTTTTCTAAATATAAAAAATAAAGTTAATCGTTTCTTAATTTCTATTCCAGATCCAGAGGATACAAGTAATTATTTAGATATTTATTTAACTCCAGAAAAAGCTACTAAAATAGATGTAGATACTTCTAATTCATCTCCTTTTATTAAAGTAAATTGTAAATTTACTGGTAGGATTTATTCCATGTCTGCCAATTCAAAATATTTAGAAGATGATGTATTAAAAGCTATTTCTGAATCTTGTAATCACTATTTAGAATCAGTATTTACTAATTATATGTATAAAGTTTCTAAAGAATTTAAAGCTGATATCAATGCTTTTGGGAGACATGCTCTACGAAACTTTTTTACAACAGAAGATTATGAAAAATATAATTGGCTTCGGAAATTATCCAAACTCATTTTTTGATGTGTCTGTTGATACTTCCATAAAATCTGGTATGTTAATTACCGAAACCTAGAAATGAAGGAGGAAATTTAACTTGTCTAGTGTTGTTTATCATGTTTTATTTTTAATTATTAGTCTTTTTATTTTGGGAAGAAGCATTGGCTATGGGTTGTATGAAATCCATAACATACAAAATAAATCTGGCGGTATAGTTGTTATTATTTTTTCTATCTTGGCTGTTATTTTCTCTAATATTATGGTATGGATGTATTAAAGGACGTTTTTTCAAACGTCCTTGTTTTTGGCTAATTCAAAATCAATTTCTCTTAATAATTTACTTGCCTTTTTTACTTTAATTTTTACTTTATCACCTATTTTATAGGTAATATTGGTTTTTTCTCCAATTAATCTTTTTTTCTTTTCATCATAAATAAAATATTCTTCTCCTAAATCTTCAAATCTAATCAATCCTTCTACTGTATTTTCTAATTGTACAAAAACGCCAAAAGAAGTAACAGAAGATATAATACCTTCATATTCTTTTCCTATTTTATTTTCCATATATTCTGCTTTTTTCAAATCTTCGGATTCTCTTTCTACTTTCGTTGCTATTTTTTCTCTTTCTGAAGATTGTTTAGCTCTTTCATCTGCTTGCAGTTGATGTTCTTCTATCCAAGTTTTAGAAACATCATAATTATTTTCTAAATAATGTGAAATAATTCTATGTATAAATAAGTCTGGATATCTTCTGATAGGAGATGTAAAATGACAATAATATTTACTAGCAATTCCGAAATGTCCTTTGTTTTCCTGTTCATATCTTGCTACTTTTAAAGTTCTTAATACTAAATTAGATATGACCTTTTCTTCTTCTTTTCCTTTGATTTCTTCTAAAATTTTAGCAACTTCTTTGGAATAAATATGATTTTCATGATTTGATTTTATTTTTAACCCAAAATTAAATAAAAACTGATTTAATTCTTGTATTTTTTCTAAATCTGGATCTTCATGTACACGATAAATAAAAGGTGCTTCTAACCAATAAAATTTTTCTGCAACTGTTTCATTGGCTGTTAGCATAAATTGTTCAATAATTTCATGGGCAAAAGTTGTTTCATATTTTGAAATATTTATTACTTTTCCTTGTGTATCTAATTCAATTTTGCTTTCTGGAATGTCTAAATTTAAATATCCTTGTTCCATTCTTTTATTTTTTAGAATTTTGGCTAATTCCTCCATCAGCTTAAATTGTGAAATATATGGTTCATATTTTTTCATGATTTTTGAATCATTATTATCTAATATTTTTTGCACATCATTATAGCTCATTCTCTCTGTTACACAAATTATTCCTTTGACGATTTCAGAAGATATAACTTTCCCTTTTTCATCTATTTGCATAATACAAGACAAAGTAAATCTGTCTTCTCCTGCATTTAGACTACAAATTCCATTAGATAATTCTCTTGGAAGCATAGGAATAACTCTACCTAACATATAAATACTCGTTCCTCTTAAAAGTGCTTCTTTATCCAGTAACGTATTTTCTCGTACATAATAACTAACATCAGCAATATGAACTTCTAATTGATAATTTCCGTTTTCTAATTTTTCTACTCTTACGGCATCATCTAAATCTTTGGCATCTTCTCCATCAATAGTAAATATTTCTTTTTTTCTAAAATCTTTTCGATTAGGAATATCTTTTTTATCTACTTTGTTTTCAAACTTTTTAGCTTCTTGTACCACTTGTTCTGGGAAAGTAGATGGTAAGTTATATTCTTTAATAAGAGATAACATATCTACTCCTGCTTGATTTACATCTCCTAATACTTCTATTATTTTTCCTTCTGCTTTTTTCCCTTTTTGTGGATAGTTTGTTATTTTAACTAATACTTTATGATTGTTTCTTGCTTTACCTCTATTCTTTTTAGCAATATAAATATCTGTTCCAAAATTCTTATCATCTGGTACAACAAATCCAAAGTTTTGATTATTTTGAAAAATACCAACGATTGTATCTTTTTTATGTTTTAGAACTTTAATCACTTTTCCTTCTGCATTTTTTACTTTATTGGCTTCTTCTATAATTTCAATTAATACACAATCTCCATTTAAAGCATTTTGTGAATTTTCTTTGGCAATATAAATTTCTTCTTCTTGTTCTTCAATCTTAACAAATCCAAATCCTTTTTGATTTTTTCTATAAATTCCAGTATAATACGTTTTTTCTATCAATTTATATCGATTTTTTCTATTCTTTTGTATTTTTAAATTTAATTCTAGATTACCAAGTACTTCTAAAAAATCTCGATATTCATTTTTAGGAACTCGCATAATCATTGCCATTTCTTTTGCTTTCATTGGCACGTAATCTTTATCTTTCATTAGCTCTAAAACTTTTAGCTCTTGTTTTTCTGTTGCATTCATTTCTATTCTCTCCCTTATGAAAAATATTTGATTTTTCTTATCTCTTTGTTGTTTTTCCTTCAAAAAAAGCGATTTTTATACAAAAATCGCCTTTTATCTTGTTTTATGCCATATATACAATACCTAATGCTATTGTTAGAATAGCAAATACTACTGCTAATATAATGGTCCATTTTTTTTGTCTTCCTTCTTTGGTTCTTCCTTTGTTTTTTTCAAAGAAATTATTAGTTGATGATCCCGTTATTGTAGAAGATAACCCTGCATCTTCCTTGGTTTGTATTAGTGTTAAAATAATTAATACAATAGCTACTATAAAGTAAATGACAATTAATATTCCTTTTGCTATTTCCATTTATCTTCCTCCCTAGATTTTCGCTTTTAATACTTGGTATTGTAACACAAATTTTTCCAAAATGCAAATACTTTTTAAAATTTTCGGAAATTTTTAGTGTAACAAATTATTGCTGTTTTAAGATACACCATGTCCCTATTGGCTCTGGCAAATCTTGAAATGTCATTTTTTCTTTTGTAATAGGATGTTCTATGGTTAACTCATAAGCCCATAATGCAATTTGTTTTCCTTGTCCTCTTGTTCCATATTTTTGGTCACCAAAAATACTATGACCAAAATTGGCTAATTGTACTCTTATTTGATGGTGTCTTCCTGTATGTAAATTAATTTCTAATAAACTTAAATTTTTAACTTCATTGTATTTCAAAACTTGATAATCTAGTTTTGCTAATTTGGCATTTTTTTTGTTTGGACTAACAACTCTACTTTTATTTAGTTTTTCTTCCTTGTATAAATAATCTTCTAGAGTTCCTTTCTTTAGTTCTATTTTCCCATCTACTACTGCCAAATACTTTTTCTTAAAAATCTTTTCTCGTACTTGATTACTTAATCTTGATGCCGCCTTAGAAGTTTTTGCAAAAACCATAACGCCACCAACTGGTCTATCTAGTCGATGTACTAATCCTAAATATACATTCCCTTGCTTATGATAAGTATCTTTGATATATTGTTTTATAATTTTTAACATATCGATATCTTCTGTCTTATCTGCTTGTGATGGAATATTAGGCTGTTTTTCTACTACTATAATATGATTGTCTTCAAATAATATTTTTAATTCTTGCAATTTGTTTCTCCTTCTATTCTTTTTCCCATCTTCCATAAATACCACATGGTAATACTAATTTAGAATTCTCCATAGGAAGTCCTATTTCACCACAAGTTAATTTGCCTTTAATCTTTTTATCTACCGTTACACTTAAAATATTTTGCAATACACTACTAGAAATTCCTGTTGTATAAGAATTTATTAAAAAGAATAAAGGATTTTTGGATAATAATTTAGTACATAGTTGTACTAAGTTATAGATGTTCTCTTCAAATTGCCAAACCTCTCCTTTAGCTCCTCTTCCATAAGATGGTGGATCCATAATAATCGCATCATATTCATTTTGTCTCCTGATTTCTCGATTTACAAATTTTATAACATCATCTACAATAAATCTAACTTTCTTTTCTTGTAACTTGGATGAAATAACATTTTCTTTTGCCCAACTTGTCATTCCTTTTGAACTATCAACGTGGCATACAGAAGCTCCCGCTGATAAACAACTAATCGTTGCTCCTCCCGTGTAAGCAAATAAATTTAATACCTTAATTTCTCTTTTTTCTGATTTGATTTTATCTATCATCCAATCCCAATTAACAGCTTGTTCTGGAAATAATCCCGTGTGTTTAAATCCCATTGGCTTTATATTAAATGTTAAATTCTTATAATGGATTTGCCAACTGTTTGGTATTTTCTTTTTTGACTCCCATCCGCCTCCACCAGTTTTGCTTCGATTATAAATAGCATCTGCTCTTTTCCATTTATCTGGAAAACTTTTATCTTTCCATATAATTTGTGGATCTGGTCGTACTAGAACAATATCTCCCCATTTTTCTAACTTCTTACCATCAGCCATATCTAATATTTTATATTCTTTCCATTCATTTGCTAATTTCATACTTTTTAGTAATTAAAAAACTACTATTCCTCCTTTTATTTGAATAGTAGTATTATACCATATTTTATTACTTTTTCCAAGCATATTTATAAGTTTTGTAGAATTTTCATAAAACTATATATCATAACTATATTAATTATAGAAAACATAAAAAAAGTAATAATAACAGTAGTTAGTAATTTGTGTTCTTTTATCTTTTTATAGCACCTACTTGTCCAATTTTCTTTCAGCCTTTCTAATCGATTTAGTTTTGTATTATAGGTAACTTGAAAAATTTCATCTTTTGCATATTCCATATACATTACTTCCCCCTTTGTATTGTTTTCTTTGTATATATATGTAAGACATTTTCAAAATATTCCTAAAATTTTATATTTGATTAATTTTTTTGTGCTATATTTTTTTTATGTTTTCTGCTATTTTTTTTGTAATTCCTTTTACTTGCATTAATTCTTCTATCGTAGCATTTTTAATTTTTTTTACACTTCCAAAATGTTTTAAAAGTGCTTTCTTTTTTACTTCTCCAATTCCTTCTATTTCATCTAATTCAGATTTGGTAATTTGCCTATCTCTTAATTTTCTATGATACGTAATTGCTGTGTCATGTACAGTATCTTGGAATCTTGTGATAAGATTCATGAGATTTTGTGAAATTTCTAATTCTTGTTTCTTATCATTCATTAAAGCTCTTGTTTGGTGTTTATCATTTTTAACCATACCAAATACAGGTATCGTTAACTTATATTTTTCAATTGCCTTTTGTGCAGCTCTTATTTGTGTAATTCCTCCATCTGCAAAAATAGCATCTGGAAGTTTTCCAAATCCACCATTTGGATTTTCTATGGAATGTTTTAATCTTCTAGTGATGACTTCTTCCATGCATCTTGGATCATCTTGACCAAATACAGTTTTGATTTTGAATCTTCTTGATAAATTTTTTTTAATTTCTCCATCTTGCATAACACACATACCAGCTACCATATATTCTCCTGAAATGTTTGATATATCATAAGTTTCAATTTTTCTTGGTAATTTATCTAAATTTAAAACTGTTTTTAGCTCCATTAATATTTCACTTTTGTCTTTTTCTTTATTTTCTAATGTTACTTTTGCGTTATTTTCTGCCATTTCTACAAAACGTAACTTTTCTCCTTTTTTAGGTGTCTTGATTTCCACTTTTTTTTCTAACAAAGTGGATAACCATTTTTCGATAGCCTCTTTATCTTCTATTTCTTCTCTTATCATAATTTTATTAGGAATATTTGGATTATCTAAATAATATTGCTTAATAAAACCTGATAAAATTTCTGAATTTTCCATATCCTTTAAATCTGTATAAAAATAATGTTCTCTTCCAATCATTTTACTGTTTCTTACAAAGAAAATTTCAATACAAACTTGCAGTTCTGATTTAGCAATTCCAATCACATCAATATTGTTTTCTGATAAATTGGACACTTTTTGTCTTTCCGACACTCTTTCTATGGCTTGTATTTTATCTCTTATATAAGCTGCTTTTTCAAAGTCTAGATTATATGATGCCTCTTTCATTTGTGTTTCTAATTCTTTTACTAATTTATCTGTTTTTCCTTCAAGTAAATCGATAATTTCCTCTATTTGTTTTCTATATTCTTCTTTGGTAATATATCCCATACAAGGTGCAAAACATTTATGAATGTGATAATTTAAGCAGGGTCTTGTTCTTTCTTTTAATGTTCTACACTGGCGAATTTTATATTTTTCTTTGATGAAATTTACCATTTCTTTAGCGCTTCCAGGATTTGCATATGGTCCAAAATATTTGGAACCATCTTTTATTATTCTTCTCGTTATATAAATTCCTGGATAGTCAGATGATAAATCTATTTTGATATATGGATATGTTTTGTCATCTTTTAATAAGACATTAAATTTGGGTCTATTTTTTTTAATCAAATTACACTCCAAAATTAATGCCTCTGCCTCATTATCTACTACAATGTATTCAAAATGGTCAATTAAACTTACCATTTTTTGAATTCTTGCAGTTTTATCATTTTTTCTAAAATATTGCCTTACTCTATTTTTTAGAGAAATTGCTTTTCCTACGTAGATAATGTGATTTTCTCTATCCCTCATTACATATACACCTGGTTTATTAGGCAATTTTTTTAATTCTTCTTCTATGTTAAACATAGTTTGCTCCTTTTATTCGATATAACCGATATAAGGTAAATTTCTGTACTTTTCATTATAGTCTAGTCCATATCCTACTACAAATTTATCTTCAATAGAAAATCCAACGTATTCTACTGCTAATTCTACTACTCTTCTAGAAGGTTTTGATAACATTGTTGCTATTTTTATACTATTAGGATTTTTTTGTTTTAAATATTCTAAAAGATAAGTTAATGTTCTTCCTGTATCTATAATATCTTCAACAATAATTACATCTTTTCCTTCAATAGAATCTCTTATATCTTTATTAATTTTTATTTTTCCCGTACTCTCTGTTCCTTCATAACTAGATACATCCATAAAATCTAGTAAAACATCATTTTTTATGTTTTTAGCTAATTGTGTCATGAACATAATAGATCCTTTTAAAATTCCTATTAATACAACTTCTTTTCCATCGTAATCTTTCTCAATTTGTTTGGCTAATTCTTCAATTCTTTTTTCTAATTTAGCTTTGTTAATTAATGTGTATATTTCTTTCATTTTTTATTCCCCTTTTTCTTTATTTTCTTGATTATACTAGATTTTGTAGATTTTTTCAATATTTTTTATGTTTTTTACAAAGCTTTCTATATAAATTTTTGCATAAAACTTGACAAATTAGGAAATACTGTGTAAAATAATATTTATTAAATATATATTAATTGCGTTTGTACAATGAAAGCATTTTAGAAGTCACTTACCAGAGAATAAGGGTCATCGGCTGAAAATCCTTTAAGGTCAACCTAAAATTTGTGAAACACATTGGAGCAAGTAAAAAATAAAGTGGAAAATTATGATATTTTCAAGCTGGGTGGCACCGCGGAAAAGTTTATTTCGTCCCTGCATGGTAAATGCTAGTGGACGTTTTTTTATGTTTTTGAATTTAATAATAGGAGGTTATAAAATGGAACAATATAAAACACATACTTGTAATGAAATTTGTTTAGAAGATGTTGGCAAAAAAGTGCGAATTGCAGGATTCGTACAAACTATTCGTGATTTTGGTGGACTTGTATTTTTAGATATTCGAGATATGTATGGAATTACACAAGTGGTTACTTCTGGCAAGCCAGAAGATGTTGATTTTGCTTCTCATATTCCTTTGGAGTCTTCTGTTAGTGTTTATGGTGAAGTAAAAAGAAGAGATGAAGAGACCGTTAATCCTAAATTAAAAACAGGATTGGTTGAAATTCGTATTGAAGAAATTAAAATTTTAGGAAAACGAACACAAAACTTACCTTTTGAAGTTAATTCAGATCAAGAAATCAGAGAAGATTTGAGACTTCAATATCGTTTTTTAGATTTAAGAAATGAAAGATTAAAAAATAATTTAATATTACGTGCTAAAGTTCTTCAATTTTTAAGAGAGCAAATGATTCAACAAGGTTTTTTAGAGGTACAAACTCCTATTCTAACCAGTTCTTCTCCAGAAGGTGCTAGAGATTATTTAGTTCCTAGCAGATTACATCCTGGAAAATTTTATGCACTTCCTCAAGCACCTCAACAATTTAAACAATTATTAATGGTTTCTGGAATTGATAAATATTTTCAAATTGCTCCATGTTTTAGAGATGAAGATGCTAGAGCTGATCGTGCACCTGGAGAGTTTTATCAATTAGATATGGAAATGGCTTATAGTACACAAGAGGATGTTTTTTCAGCAATTGAGCCTGTTATGTATCATACTTTTGAAAAATTTTCTAATAAAAAGATTACAAGTTATCCTTTCCCTAGAATTTCTTATAAAGATTCTATGCTTAAATATGGTACTGATAAACCAGATTTAAGAAATCCATTATATATTATAGATTTATCTGAATTTTTTAATAAATGTACTTTTAAACCATTTATTGATAGAACTGTAAGGGCTATTAAAGTAACTGGACATCTTTCAAAAGGATTCCATGAAAAAATGCTTGCTTATGCTACTAGTATTGGAATGGGTGGTCTTGGTTATTTAGAAGTCCAAGAAGATTTTAGTTTTAAGGGACCTATTGATAAATTTATCCCAGAAAACTTAAAAAAGGACTTATTACAATTAGCCAATTTAGAAAAAGGCGATACAATCTTTTTCATTGCTGATAGTGAAAAAAGAGCAACCGAACTTGCTGGTCAAATTCGAACAGAACTTGGTAATCGATTAAATTTAATTGATGAAAATGTTTTTGCTTTTGCTTGGATTATTGACTTTCCTATGTTTGAAGAAGATGAACATGGAAAATTAGCTTTTAGTCACAATCCATTCTCTATGCCACAGGGTGGTTTGGAAGCTTTAAATAACGAAAATCCTTTAGATATTTTAGCTTATCAGTATGATATTGTATGCAATGGAATAGAACTTTCTTCTGGTGCTGTTAGAAATCATAATATTGAAATTATGCTAAAAGCATTTACCATGGCAGGTTATACAGAAGATGAAGTAAAATCTAAATTTGGTGCTCTATATACAGCATTTCAATTTGGTTGTCCTCCACATGCTGGTATTGCACCAGGAATTGATAGAATGCTTATGCTATTAACAAACTCAGATACTATTCGAGAAGTTATTGCTTTTCCATTAAATAGTAAAGCACAAGATCCTATGATGGGTTCTCCTGGAAATGTTCGTCGTGAACAATTAAGAGATGTTCATATTCAAATTGATTTAAAATAACAATAAATAAGAGACGGTTCTAATTATAAAATAAACCGTCTTTTTTTAGTGTTGTTTTTTTCTATTTTCTTCAAATTCTTCCCATGATTTACTAAATACATGATTTGCAAACATTTCCTTTAATCCAGTAATCTGTTTTAATCTGATAATCTCATCTAAATCCATTCCCAAATGCTCTGATATTTCTTTTTCTGTCCATCCGCTTTTCTGTTAATGTTAGTACTATGTGTGACATATCAATAATTTGATGAGTTCCTCTTGCACGATTATGTCGTATTGTACTTGCCATTCTATTTTCTAAATCTTTATCAATTGTAACAATTGGAATTTGCTTTAAATTAAAATATTCTTTAGCACATCTATAACGGTGAAATCCATCTACTACAATATATTTATCTCTTTCTTTATCATAATATGTTACAATTGGTTGGGTATATCCATCTTCTTCTATAGAATGTTTTAATAATTGCATTTCTGGAGGTGCTACCTTATTAGGGTTGTAATCATTTGCCTCTACCTTATCTATATCTACCATTTTTACATTTAGTACTGGAAAATCTATTTCACTCATTTATTTTCATCCCCTCTTTTTATTTCTTCTTTTTGTGTGTAAATCGTTACAAAATTTTTATAATCTTGATTGTCTTTTACTTTAAATCCGCATTTTTCATAAATTTCTGTATAATAATTTGTTACAATGCTATAAATAATATTCTTTTCTTTTTTTATCTTCTTTAATAATTCTTCCAAATAAATCCCTTTTGTCGTATAAACATTTTTTATTACATTTTTACTAATAGATACAAAAGCAACTGCCCTTTTGTCTTCTAGGTAAATATACCATTCTTTATTATCATCATCATATATTCTATCATTTGTTTGCTTTTGAATTAATCTAGATCCGAAAAACTTTCCCATATATTGATAAAAATTATCTTCTTTATTAGTTATTTTGATTATCATATTCATTTCCTCCTATGAATAATTTTCTTGGATTATTTTTTGTAATGTTTTGTCATCGGTTTTAGTTGTTTTGTTTAATAAATTATCCCATTTATGAATTAAGTCCATTAACTCTTTATCGTCATTTTTAGTTTGTGCAAAAGATAATCTCCTCATATAAAAATCATTTTTTTCAATTGCTCTTGCTATTCTTCTCCATGAAATAGCCTTTTTTTGATTTTCTAATTTACTTTCTGCTGTTTCTGGTATATCTTTAAAATCAATACCATATTTATTTCTATGCCAAATCATAAATTTTTTTATTTTTCGATAATATCGAAGCATCAAATCACGATTATAAATTCCTATACTTTCTAATAAAAATACCGCATATTCTTGCCATGACATAAATTTTGGTTTACAAGATTTAATATTTCCAAGTGCTGTTGTTTTACAATAAATATTTCCAAAGTTAACACCGATTTACTCTATTTAGTATTTTACTCCAGGTATCGTATTCTAATGCTTTAAATTGATCTAATCCGTTTCTTTGATCATCTCCATAAGGTTGACAAAGTCTTTGTTCATAAATACTAACGCCATTTTTATACATTAATTCATAAATATAATTAAATTTTAAATCTAATTTACTTACTGCACCCCATATGTCTTCTGCTGTCCAATCATATATAGGGTAACAGTTATATACATTAATATGTTTTTCATTCATTTTGATTTTAGTAGTCCAATTATATTGTTGAAACATTATTTTCCTGTTTTGGAAAGCAATTGTACGAAAACGATTTAAACTTTCATCTGTCCTAATCCCTATTCCACAAGCTACTTTACCTTTATACTTTTTTTGATACCAATCTGCAAATTGAACCATAAATTCTTCAAACTCTTCCCCCTTCTTAAACCATGGAAAAGGGTTGTTTTTTATGTTAATAGCATCTCTTGGCATCTCTCTTACCCATAATTCTTTGCTTTCTTCTTCCCAACAAATCCATTTTGGTTGTAATACTGATACAGCATTCCTAAGTGCAATTGGTAATGCAATATGGTAAAAATCTCTAATTTGTGATAATTGTTTTAGTTCTTCTATATGTTCTATAGTATAGCGATATTGTGCCTCTAAATCTATGAAAAATACATCAAATTTTTTATTCATTTTTTTAGCTACCTGATTAGCTAATTGTACCATAACAGAACTGTCTTTTCCTCCACTTACACTAAAATAAATGTTATCAAAATTTTCAAACATAATTTCTAATCTTTCTATTGCTGCTTCTAACACATTTTTTTCTATATATTTTTTACTCATTAATTTTCCTCTTCTCTTTATTCTAAATTATAGCATTTTTGGTATATTCTGTAAAGTTTTGGCGAAACAAATATTGGTACTTATATTTAAAAAAAGAAGCTATTTCTAGCTTCTTTCTATGAATTCATATATTTATATTTTATATAAATCTTTTTTATTTTTTGTTTACTAAATCTTTTAATGCTTTACCAGCTTTGAATACTGGAGCTTTTGATGCAGGTATTTTGATTTCTTCTTTCGTTTGTGGGTTTCTACCTTTTCTAGCTGCTCTTTTTCTTACTTCAAAAGATCCAAATCCAACTAATTGAACTTTGTCTCCTTTTTTTAGTGCATCTGTTACAACTTCTACAAAAGCATTTACTGATGTTTCAGCTGCTTTCTTTGTTTCTCCTGTTTTTGCAGCCATTGCTGCGATTAATTCAGCTTTGTTCATTTAAATTACCTCCTATAAGATTTAATAATTTATATACTTTATTGCCAGAACAAAAGCAATAAATATACATCTATTTAAAATAATTCGCCAAAAATACTGAAAATCCTTCTTTTTTTTGCTTTTTTTAATAAATTTTTAGTTTTTCCAATACTTTACAGACTTTTTGTCCTTGTGGCATCATTTGTATTTCTTCTTTTGAAAATATTTTTAGACTTATAACCGCTAATATGTATATAATTACAGCAATTATAATTGATACTATTGTTGCCAATTTTTTGGTTATTATTCCTAAAAGTGTTACATAACTAAAATAAGAACAAATTCCCATAATTGCCACAGCAATAAGTGGTTTTATTACAAATTTTGAAAAAGTTAAATCTAATTTAATATTCTTTCTTAAGGAAGTAATTGCAATCGTAAATGCTACCATATGACAAGCTACTGATCCCCAAGCTGCTCCATTGACACCAATTTCTGGTATTGGAACTAATACTAAATTCATAATTAACTTCACAAACACTCCGACATCCTAATGATATTGCTGGTATTAATAATTTTCCATATCCTTGCAAAGCTCCATTAATGGTTTGATCCAATATAGTAAAAATGATAGTTAAAGAGCTAATTTGCAAAATTACTTCTCCTGCACTTGCATTTGGAAATAATAAATTTAGAATTGGTCCTGCAAATAAACACATTCCTACTGTACATGGAAGCCCAATTAACATAGAAATCAATAATGAAAACGATGTTTTTTGCGTAATAGTTTTTTTATCTTTTCTAGCCTTTGCAGCTGAAATAGCTGGTACTAATGCAGTAGCAAAAGCAACATTAATAGATAATGGTAAACTTGTTAGCATATCAACTTTTCCACCTAATATTCCATATTGAGAAATTGCTATATCTTCTGGTAAAAATTGTTTTAAACTTCTTACTACTGTGAAAGAGTCAATATTTTTATTTAAAGAAGACATGATAGCTGTTAAAGCAATAGGAATTGAAACCATTAAAATCTTTTTAATAATAGTACTTACTCTTTCATATTTATAATTTACTGTTGTCTTTATTTCTGTTGCTATTTCTGCTCTTCTTGTTTTATAAAACAAATACAAATATCCAAATCCTGAAAATGTAGCAAGAGTTGTTGCAAGCGTTGCTCCTCCTGCCATCCATTCTGTAGAGCTATGAGAAATTATAGCAATCATTTCTACTAATATAATAGTTAGTGTTGTTTTGAATACTTGTTCTAAACTTTGAGATCTTGCTGTTGCCTTGATATTTTGTCTAGCATTAAAATATCCTCTCATAACAGATGAAATTGCTACAAAGAAAATAGCTGGTGATAGAGCAACTAAAGTCATTTCTGCTTCTGGTATTTGTAACCAATAATTTGCAATCATATAGGCTCCTAGAAATAATAGTAAACTTCCTACTAAACCAATCATTGCAAATGTTGCAAAAGCAATTTTAAAAATTCTATGAGCTCCTTTATGGTCTCCGCATTGCAATTCTTTCAGATACCAATTTAGAAATTGCATTTGGTACCCCTATAGAAGAAATGGTAAGTAACATTGCATAAATTTGATACCCTGCTGCTACAATCCCATTTCCTTTATCTCCAAATCCTTCTCGGTTGGTTAAATATAAAGTATACACTAAACCTAATAATTTAATTAATACTTGTGAAAAAATTAAGGTGATAACTCCTTGCATAAAAGTTTCTTTTTTAGGTGTCTTTTCTTTCACCTCTTCCATGATATCACTCCTTGATAGAATTCCTCTTTATTCATTTTACTTCTTTATTATAGATTTAATTACTAAATTATTCAATACTTTAAAAAAAATTAACGGTGTTTTTTAAGATGAAAAGAAAACACCGTCTTAAAAAACATCGTTATTTAAATATTTTTATCGATATTTGGTAAAAGTTGTTTTTTTCTTGAAACAACTCCTTCTAAAAATGCTTTATCATTTTCTAATTCTTTTCCAAAAGCTGAATTTATAACTCCTGCCTTTTTTCCCAAAGCTATAATTTCTGAATTACTATTTAAAATATCAGTAATTGCAAATACAAATAAATCTAATCCCTTATCAGAAATTTCTTTTTCAATTGCTTTTTTTATCTCTTCTTCTCTTTTTAATACATCTTCTATGCTAACGGTATTTACTTGTGCAATAATGTATTTAGTTCCATCTTTTTCTAATGTTTTAGCATCTAAATTAATTAATTCTTCACAAGAAAAATCATCTAAATCTGTTCCTGCTTTTAACATTTTTAGTCCATATTGGTTTACATCGATATTCGCTATTTTAGCTAATTCTTCTAATGCTTTTTTATCTTGTTCGGTAGTAGTTGGTGATTTCAATAATAAAGTATCAGAAATGATAGCAGAAAGCATTAATACTGCTTCTTTCTTTTCGATGGTTTGATTGCATTTTTTAAAATCTTCTAAAAGAATAGTTGCTGTACATCCATATGGTCTTGCATTATAATATAAAGGTTCTGCTGTTTCAAAATTAGCAATTCTATGATGATCGGTTACTCCTAAAATTTTTGCTTTTTCAATTCCTTCTACACTTTGATTAAATTCATTATGATCTACTAAAAGTACAGGTTGTCCTTCTTCTACTTTTTCAATCAATTCTGGTGCTTCTAGCTTTAAATAATCTAATACATATTGTGTTTCTTTATTAATTTTTCCTAATCTTACTGCTTTTGTTTCATATCCGTTTTTCCTATCTAAAATTTCATGTACCATACTAGAACAGATGGAATCTGTATCTGGGTTTTTATGTCCAAATATAAGTGCTTTATTTTCCATATTCATTACTCCTTTTTTCTCTATTTATATTTTAAAATGAAAATAAGGATTTAGATTTTGTCCTTAAATCCTTACTTATTATATTTTTTTTTCTATTTCTTGTCAATATTTTTTATCATTTCTTCTAGTTCTTCTTTAGAGAATTGATATTTCTGATTACAAAAATGACATACTAATTCTGCTTTTCCGCTCTTTCTCTATAATATCTTGTAATTCTTCTTTTCCAATTGTTGCTAATCCTTCTTGCATATGCTCTTTGGAACAATCACATTGATATATTGGCGTAATATTTTCTTCGACTATTTCTACATTTTCGTCTCCTGTTATTTTTTGCGCAATTTCTTTTAAGGATAATTTTTCATCTAACATTTTGGACATAGCTCCTGCCTGAAAAATAGCTTGTTCTACTTTTGAAATTTCTTCCTCTGTGCTGTCTGGCATTGGATTAATCAAATATCCACCTGCTGCTTTCACTCCATCTTTATCAATTAATACTCCTAAAGCTACTGCTGAATTTCTTTGTTCGGAATGAACAAAATAGTTTGCAAAATCATCTGCTATTTCTCCTGAAGTTAATGGTGAAACTCCAATATAAGGATCTTTTAATCCAATGTCTTTAATGACATTAATATATCCTTCTTGACCTACCGCTCCTCCTACATCTAATTTTCCCAATTCATTTAGTGGAATATCTACTTGTGGATTTGCCACATATCCTTTTACTTTTGGGAAATTATTGGTGGTTGCTACCATCATTCCAATTGGTCCATTTCCTTTAATTTGTACCGTTAATTTGTCTTTTTCATTTTTCATTTCAACTCCCATAATCGCTGTTATAGTTAACATTCTTCCAAATGCTGCCGTAGATACTGGGCTTAAATCATGTATTTTTCTTGCTTCTTCTACTAGCTTTGTGGTTTCAGCACAAATTACAGATATTTTTCCATGATGGGCTAAGAATTTTACGATTTGATCACTTTTTTGCATTATAATACTCCTATTTTAATTTTTTTTATAAAGCTCATACATTTCTTCTATTCTTTCTTTACATCTTTGAATTTCTTTTGCTATTTTTATATCCAATTCCTCTGTTCTTTTTTTTGTGGCAAAATTCATTAATTCCTCTATATTATATAAATTATCATGTATATTCTTGAAAGATACATTAGTTGTAATACTATTAGGTCTTCCACTATAATAGGTATGTGTTGGAAAATCTGCTATTAAATAAGTTTTCACTTTGCTAATTGCTTTATAAATAAAAATGACGTCTTCATAATATCGATTTTCTGGAAATTCTAATTTGTTCTTTTCTAAAAATTCTCTTTTCCAACATTTACTCCATGCATTTGCATAACGATCTCCTGCTATTCTATATGCTTTTGTGCAATTTTCTGGTGTTGGAATGACAAATCCTGATTTTTTCCCTGTTAATTCAAATCCCATATAAATTACATCTGGTGTCTGATTTTCAATTAGTTTGTCCAACTTTTCTAAAACTTTTGGATTATTTAAATAGTCATCTCCATCTAAAAATATAATGTATTGTCCACTTGCCTTTTTAACTCCTGAATTTCTAGCTCCTCCTAAACATCTATTTTCCTTATGTTTAATTACTTTTATGTCTTGGAATTTTTCTATTTTTTCCACTGTTTTATCGTTTGAGCAATCATCAATTACAATGATTTCATAATTTTTAAAAGTTTGGTCTTTAACACTTTGAATGCTTTTTTCAATGTATTTTTCTATGTTATAAGCTGTTATAATAACACTGAATCTTATTTTATTCTCTTCTTTCATTTTCTTCTCCCCTATCTATATTTTTAGACCATTTATTTATTATTTCCTTTTCTATTTTAATTTTTTCGCTTCCTTCTCCCATATTGATATTAGGTTTCAATTTTCCATGATAGTCACTTCCTCCAGATTGAAATAACTTATGTATATTACAAAATTCATCTAATTTTTGAGTCTGCTCTTTCGAAAAGGAAGAATAGTAACATTCTACTCCATCTATTTCTTTTGTTTCTTCTATTATTTTACTCAAAAATGCTATATGGTT
Source organism: uncultured Clostridia bacterium (assembly GCA_947628415.1). Classification (GTDB taxonomy): domain Bacteria; phylum Bacillota; class Clostridia; order TANB77; family CAG-508; genus CAG-269. Next base: position 73,033 of record CANQZU010000001.1, read on the forward strand.
ACTAACTGGATATTTATATAAATGTGCAACAAAAGCTAGCCCTCCTGCTTTATGAATCAAATCTATCACTTCTTGCATAGTTGCAATATAATCTGATTCTTTTATAAAAAGTGGACTTCTTGGGTCTGATAATGCTTTTCTATTAAATTCTTCATAACTACTTATTTTATACTTTTTAAAATAATCATCATTTTGTCTATAGCTTGATAAAGCTTGATAAGTCATATATTTAAAATACCCTGAATAAGGTATTTCGTCAGGTAAATACATTGGTTTTTCTAAATATAAATTTATTTGGTTTATCTTTTGCATAAGTCGTACAAATAATTGACGGTCTCTTTTATCTATTTCTTCTTTAGAATATCTTTTATCATACCATTTATTGATAATTTTTGTATCTACTTGATAACCAAGTATTTCAATGATAGTATTATCAAAGCTAGTCATTAATTCACAACCTGATATAAGATTTCCATGATATATATTTTTAATTTTTATTTTTTCTAACTCTTCATAGGCTTTACAGTTTTCATGATCTGTGATGGATATATCACTAAGTCCTAATTTTTCTGCCATCTTCAATATTTCTATTGGAGTTTTATCGCCATCTGAATAAATAGAATGTATATGTAAATCTATATATTTTTTGTTCATATATTTCCTTTCTCATTTTTTACCGTTCTTATCTATTATACTATATTTATTCTTTTTCGTCAATCTTCGCCCTTATATGACCTTGTTTCTTGTTTGTTCGTTTACTTGCATTTTTTGACTATTTTATGTTACAATATTCAAAATGATTTTATAAAGGAGATAATTATGAAACAAGTATTGTGTATCGGTAATTATTCATCAAAAGGAATTATAGGTCTACATTTTAATGATGGTATTTTGAAGCCACTTTTTACCTTATCTGACTTTTCAAATTGTTCTTATCTTATTCAAAATAATGGCTTTCTTTATCATGTTGTAGAAATTTCAAAAGATTCCCCTTATGGTAGCGGTATGATTGGCTCATATAACATAAAAGATTTTTCTTTAAATTTGCTTAATCTTTGTTCTTCATATGGTGATTGTCCTTGTCATCTTACTGTTGATTCCTTTAGAAACATGTTATACGTTGCCAATTATGGAGATGGATCTTTTTCTTGTTTTAAAATAAAAGTAGATGGTAGTATTGGTAGTAAAATTTATCTTGAAAAATTTGGAAAAACCTCTCATATTCATTATGTGGCTCTTTCTCATGATAACCGATATTTATTTGTTATTGATTTAGGTACTAATCAAATACATGCTTATTCTATTTGCTCTAATCCATCTTTTAGTCTATGTTTTTGTAACAGTTTCTCTTTTCCACCTCATACACAACCTAGACATCTTGTATTAGATATAAATGACCGTATTCATGTAATAACAGAATCTTCTTGTGAAATTTATACCTTATCTTTTAAAAATGAGCAGTTTTCTTTTCTTTTTAAAACTTCTCTTTTTTCTAATATACAAAAGAAAAAAGAGAATGATACTGGTTGTGCTATTAAAATAAATAAAACTCATAAATTTCTCTATACCTCTATTCGTGGGCAAAATCTTATTCAAGTATTTCATATATTAGAAAATCGATTAAATCTAATTCAATCGATTTCTTGCCATGGTTCTATGCCTCGAGATATTTCTTTTGATAAAGATGAAAAATATTTAATCTCTGCCAATCAAGATTCTAATAATTTAGCTGTTTTTTCTATTTCACCTATCGATGGTACTTTAGCTTTTAAAAATAGCTATTTTGCAGAAAAGCCGTCTTGTATCTTACCTTTATAAAACTTTTACTTACACAGTTTGTCCAGAATCTACAACTAAATTTTGTCCAGTTACTGCTTTGGTAATATTAGTAAAAGAAAATATAGCATCTGCAATATCAGTTGTACTAGTAAATTCGCCTAAAGGAATCATAGATTTGTATTTGTAATTTACAAATTTACTACCCATTTCTATTTCTTCCTTTGTAACTGTTGTTCCTGGTGTTACGACATTTATTCTAATTTTCTTTTTTGCTAAATCCTTAGTTACAGCATTCATAAATCCAAATATTCCTGCTTTACCAGCACTATATGCTGGCAAATCAAATGCTTTTATGGCATTAACTGACGATACCATTACAATAGACTTATTTTTATTTGTTTCTTCATTTAATAAAGGTAAAAAAATTTTTGTACAATAAATATGTGCATTTAAATTTAATTTAATTGATTGATCTATATCTTCTATTGTTGCTGTTTCGATTCCACCTAATTCTGTTTGCATAGGACATCCTGCTGCACTAATCAAATGTGTTATTCTTCCATATTTATTTTGTATTTTTTCTTTTATTTCCATGAGTTGTTTTGTATTAGTAATATCTGCTTGATAATATTCATAATTATTATTGTCTAAAAATTCTTTTTTATCCGTATTTTCTTTTCTATCTATTGCAATAACTATGCACCCATTTTCTAAATATTTCGTTACAATTGCTTTAGCTATTTTTCCATCTCCACCTGTAATTAAAATTATTTCTTTATTCATATTTGTTTTCATTCCTTTCATTTAACATAACGAATTATATCATATCTTTTTTATATTTGCAATTTTTGAAAACATATCTTTATTTTATTATTTCAAAAAAAAAGGTTATATAAATTATAACCTTTTATCTTTATTTTATTGATGAATTTCAAACATATCCTTTCCTTCTCCACAAACTGGGCAAACCCAATCATCTGGTAATTCTTCAAAAGGTGTTCCTGGTTTAATTCCTGCTTTTTCATTCCCAGATTTTGGATTATATATATATTTACATTGTAAGCACTCGTATCTTTGTGTTTCTACTTTTTCTGATTGAAAATTCTTATACCCTAATCCTAATGCAACGATTACCATAAGTAAAAAAGATAGCGCTTTCCAAATTCCACTTTCCATTAAAATGATGGCAAAAAATCCAAATGTTGCTGCAATTCCGTATAAAATTAATACAGCTTGTTTTTGGCTAAATCCCCTTGCCACAATTAGATGATGTAAATGTCCCTTATCTGCTTTAAAGATTGCTTTAATAGATTTTCCTTTAATTAATCTTCTAATAATAGCCCAAATCGTATCAAAAATTGGTAATCCAAGAGCTAATAGAGGCAGTACGATAACAGCTACTGTATAAGTTTTTGCTACTCCTAATATTGAAATAATAGAAAGAGAAAAACCTAAAAAATTGGAACCAGTATCACCAATAAAAGTTTTAGCTGGTGCAAAATTAAATGGTAAAAATCCTATTAGTGCTCCTGCCAATGCTGTAATTAATAAAATAGAAATTAATGGTGAACCATTTAATACAAAAATAATTAGTAAAGAAACTGATGATATAACTGAAATGCCTGCTGATAATCCATCTAATCCATCAATTAAGTTAATAGAATTTGTTACTCCTACAATCCATCCTATGGTTAAAATAATAGAAAATGCTTCTCTTAATTCATAAGTAGGTAAAAAACTTGGTGTTATTTCATCAATTCTTATCCCAAAAGATACAACAATTATAGCAGCGATAAGTTGTCCTATTAATTTTACAATTGGTTTTATTGTAATAATATCGTCTATTACACAAAAAATTGATAAAACAACTAATCCTAAAAACATTCCTAATAATTTCATTCCATATTGTTCTGGACCAAATAAATCTAAAGTATGTTCCATATTTTTTACAATCAATAAATAGCTAATGGCAACTAAAAAACCTAATATAACAGCCGGTCCTCCAAATTTGGGCATCGCTTTTTTATGCATTCTTCTTTTGTCTTTTGGTACATCTACTGCGCCTACTTTTTGTGCTATTTTTATAGTATATGGCGTTGCCATAAAAGTTACTATAAAAGCTAGTAAAAAGGCAATGGCTATATCTCCCCACATAAGTTTGCCTCCTATTTCATGTTTTCGTCTTCTATTTTCTCTATTATTTTTAATCTTTCTTCATGTCTTCCGCCTTCATATTCTGTTGCAAGCCACATTCTTATAATACAAATTGCCTCATTAACTGTTATATCATCTGCTCCAAGTGCTAAAATATTACTATTATTATGTAATTTTGAATATTTGGCTGTATATTCATTATGACAAGGTGTACATCGAATTCCTCTGAATTTATTTGCACAAATAGCCATTCCTAAACCAGAGCGACAAATCAATATTCCTTGTTCACATTCTTTTGACTGTACTTGTTTTGCCACTTCTTTAGCAATATTAGGATAGTCTACTCTTTCTTCGTTCATACATCCTAAATCTCTGTAAGGAATTTGTTTTTCTTTAAAATATTTTTTTATTTCTTCTTTTAACTGGTAGCCTCCATGATCACTTCCAATTGCTATCATTCTAATTCCTCCATTCTTGTACCACTATATCATAAATTATTATCTATTACAATAATTATTTTGAATTTTACTTGATTTTTCCTAAAAAATATGTTAAAATAACCTATGTTATAGTGTAATTTAGACTAAAAGGAGGTGCCTAAAATGCCAAATATTAAATCAGCTAAAAAAAGAGTTAAAGTAATTGAGAAAAAAACTTTAAGAAATAATATGATAAAATCTGGATATAAATCAGCTGTTAAGAAATTTGAGGAAGCTATCGCTGCTGGAAATATTGAAGAAGCTAAAACTTTATTATCAGAAGCCACTAAAAAAATTGATCAAGCTTGTACCAAAGGTGTTATTGTTAAAAATACAGCTGCTAGAAAAAAATCTAACTTATCTAAAAAATTAAATGCAGCTATGGCATAGACAAAAAAATAAAAATTATGCATAGTTTTTATTCAAAAGAATCATTTTTAATGGTTCTTTTTTTATCTTATTTTTTATATTTTACGCATTGTCCTTTGCCAAGCATTTCCATTGTTTTTCTTTTTTCTTCATGCTATCATTAATTATGATAATTAATTTAAATAAAAAGAGGTGTACTATGTTAAATAAAATAATCAATCTTTTTAAACATCTTGATAAAATAGCTTGTAAAATTATGAAACATGGTTTAATTTTTTGCTCTTTTCTTAGTTTTTTAGCTATATTTATTTTGCTAATTTATAATTTTACTTTTCCATCTCCTTCCATGTATTACATAGGCATTCATTTGTTAAAACTTAGTTTAATTTTTGGAATTGAATTTATTATTTGTGGTTTAGTAGTAGATGGAATAAAAAAAGAGCTTGTTTAGAAAAATACTCACTTTAAACAAGTGAGTATTTTCTTTCTATTTATTTAATTCTTCTAAAAACATTTTGTTTAACATTTGAGGATTTGCTTTTCCCTTTGTTTCTTTCATAGCTTGCCCTACTAAAAATCCTAATGCTTTATCTTTTCCAGCTTTATAATCTGCTATAGATTGTGGATTAGCCTCTAGTATCTTTGATACTACTTCTTGAATAGCTCCTTCGTCTGATATTTGAATCCATCCCTTTTCTTTGATAATTTCTTCTGGATCTCTTGGATTTTCAAATAACTCTACTAACACTTTTTTACCAATACTTGAACTTATGGTTCCTTTATCTATTAATATCACTAATTTTCCTAATTGATTGCTATCAAATGGAATTTCGATTGGTTCTTGTTCAGTTTCATTTAAGATTCTTGAAATATCTGATATAATCCAGTTATTAACTGCTTTCGGATTATGACACACTTTAATTGCTCCTTCAAATAAGTCTGATAAATATTTGGATGAAGTAATTAAATTAGCATCTTTCTCTGATAATTTATATTCTTCTAAATATCTTTGTTTTCTACTTTCTGGTAATTCTGGTAAAGTATCTTTAATATTTTGAATATATTCATCTGATAGTTGAATTGCTACTAAATCTGGATCTGGAAAATATCGATAATCTTGTGCATCTTCTTTATCACGCATTGAAAATGTTTTTCCTGATACATCATCCCATCTTAAAGTTTCTTGTTCAATTACACCACCGTCTTCAATAATATCAATTTGTCTATCTATTTCATATTCAATTGCTCTTGTAATACTTCTAAAAGAGTTCATATTTTTCATTTCTGTACGTGTTCCTAATTTAGTATCTCCTTTTTTTCTTACTGATACATTAACATCTGCTCGTAAAGACCCCTCTTGCATTTTACAATCTGATACTTCAATATATTCTAAAATAGATTTTAATTTTCTTAAGTATTTTTCTGTTTCTTCACTACTTCTAATGTCTGGTTCAGAAACAATTTCAATTAAAGGAACTCCTGCTCTATTTAAATCTACTAAACTTCCTCCTCCAAATTCATCGTGATTTAGTTTACCTGCATCTTCCTCAATATGAATTCTTGTTAATCTAATTTTTTTCTTTTCTCCATCTTTTGTTTCAATTTCTACATATCCATGTTCGCATAGTGGTTTATCAAATTGAGATATTTGATAAGCTTTTGGAAGGTCTGGATAGAAATAATTTTTTCTGTCATTTTTGCTATCCTGCGAAATTTCACAATTGGTAGCTAAACCTGCTTTTACAGCATATTCTACCACCCTTTCATTCAATACTGGCAAAGTGCCTGGCATAGCCATACAAATAGGACACGTTTGCGTATTTGGATCTGCACCAAATTTAGTTGGACAAGAACAAAATATTTTTGTTTTTGTTGAAAGTTCTGCATGTACTTCCAAACCTATTATTACTTCATAATCTTCTCTTGACATTCATTTTCCTCCTTATTTTATTATCTGATAAGCATATTTACATGCAAGTATTCTTTTGGCAGCAGTATTAATTATATCTTCTGAAATTTTTCCTTCTTTTACCGCATTTACTATTTCAAGTTTTTGTTTAGCAAAGTCTGATGAAATTATTACATCATTTCCAGCAAGTACGGCCTGTACGGCTGCCTGTCCATTGTCCACATAGGTTTTTACTGCATCCATTGCTAAATCATCTGTCATAATAATTCCCGTAAATCCTAAATCTTCTCTAAGTATTTTATGTACTTTTTCTGATAACGAGGCTGGATATTGATTATCCATAGCTTCTACTACATTATGACTTACTAATATCGTCGGTGCATTTGCTTTAATTCCTGCTTGAAATGGTAAAAAGTCTGATTTTTCAAAAGTTTCATATGGTCTTTTATCAATAGCAACTCCTGTATGAGTATCTATATTATTTCCATAACCTGGAAAATGTTTCATAGTGGAAATCATTCCTGATTCATTCATTGTTTGAATTAATTGTGCCACATAGGTAGCTGTTTTATCAGCGCCTCTTGCATAAGATCTTGCATAAATAAAGTCTGTACTAGATGTTGGTACATCTGCCACTGGTGTTAAATTCATATTTAATCCTATACTTTTTAATAATGTTGATTTTTCTTTGGAATCTTCCAAAATAAGTGGTAACTGTCCTTTTGCCCATAATTGTTGTGGAGATAAGAATTTGGTGCTTCTAAAAGCTTTATGATTACTTACTCTAACAACTGTACCACCTTCTTCATCAACTCCTAATATTAAATTTATCTTACTTTCTTGTTGACATTGTGATAATTCTTCTATCATAGTAGTTTTGTTCTTATTATCAAAGTCTCTACTAAATAAAATATAACCTCCTGGATTTTGCGTTTTTATTTCTTCTAATACTCCACTTTCTGGATACCTTGCTAAAAACATTTGTCCTATTTTTTCTTCTAATGTCATAGTTTCTAGTAGTGTCTGTGCTTGTTTATTATATTCAGAAAATATTCCTTGTAATTCTATTTCTTCACTTTCGAGTTTTTTAATTGTTTCTTCTTGTGCTTGCTCATTTATTTCAACTACATTTGTAATATCATCTTGATTTTCAATACTTTTTTGTCCTATCAAAATAGCAGAAATAATCGTTAAAATTCCTAATAAAATAATTAGAATTTTAGTTGATGTTTTTTTCATATTTTATCCCCTTTATCTATTTCAACATTTGTAAGATATTTTTGTTTTTCTATTTAGTTAATTTAAATGCTGGTTTATAATTTTTTCTAAATTTAATTGCTTGTTCAAATGTATAGGCTGCATTTAAAATTGTTTCTTCACAAAATCTATTTCCAATTAATTGCATTCCAATTGGCATACCTTCTTTATCTACGCCACATGGAATTGATATTCCAGGAAGTCCTGCAATATTAACAGAAACAGTACAAATATCTGATAAATACATTTCCAATGGATTATTTGATTTAGAACCAATATCAAAGGCAACTGTTGGTGATGTTGGTGTTAAAATAATATCGTATTTTTCAAAGCCTTTATTAAATTCATTTTTAACTAAAGTACGAACTTTTTGTGCTTTTTTATAATAAGCATCATAATATCCAGAAGATAATACATAAGTTCCTAAAATAATTCTTCTTTTAACTTCTGAACCAAATCCTTCGCTTCTTGACTTTTTGTAAATTTCTTTTAAATTTTTAAATTCTGGTGTTCGATAAGTATAACGAATTCCATCGAATCTTCCTAAATTAGAACTTGCTTCTGCACAAGCTATAATATAATAAGTAGCTAATGCATATTTGGCAATATCTAAAGAAAATTCTTCTACTTCAGCCCCTAATTCTTTATATTTTTCAATTGCCATTTTTAGAGATTCTTTCACTTCTTCATTAATTCCTTCTCCAAAAAATTCCTTTGGAATTCCTATTTTTAATCCTTTTACATCATTTTTTAATGCTTTTGTATAATCTACTTTTGGTCTATTAGCTGAAGTACTATCTTTTTCATCATGACCTGCAATAACATTTAATAAAAGAGCACTGTCCATTACATCTTTTGTAATTGGCCCTATTTGATCTAACGATGAAGCAAAGGCTACCAGTCCATATCTAGATACTAAACCATAAGTTGGTTTTAATCCAACTACTCCGCAAAAACTAGATGGTTGTCTAATTGAACCTCCTGTATCAGATCCTAATGCCCATGGGACCATATTAGCTGCTACAGCTGCAGCACTTCCACCTGATGACCCTCCTGGTACTTTATTTAAATTCCATGGATTTTTGGTCTTTTTGAAATAAGAATATTCTGTTGAACCTCCCATGGCAAATTCATCCATGTTTAATTTTCCCAAGTCAATCATGTTTTCTTTATCCAATTTTTCAACAACAGTTGCTGAATAAGGTGCTACAAAATTTTCTAACATTTTTGAACTACATGTTGTTTTGATTCCTTTTGTACACATATTATCTTTAATTCCAATTGGAATTCCTGCTAATTTTCCTTTAATTTCGCCGTTTTCTACTTTTTTTTCAATATCTTGTGCTTGTTCTATTGCTTCCTTTGTTAATTCAGTTACAAAAGCTTGTACATCTTTTTCTTTTTCATTAATTCTATCTACATAAGCTTTTGTTATATCTGTTATTGTTAATTCTTTATTTTCTAGCTTTTCTTGTAATTCATGTACCGTTAATTCAGTAATATTCATTTGCTTCCCTCCTTAAATTAGTTAATTACTTTTGGTATTTTGAACATATTTTGTTCCTGACTAATTGCATTTTGCAATAAACTTTCATTATCTTCAAATAAATGTATTTCATCTTTTCTAAATACATTTTTTGCTTCGTTACTTCCTATAGTTATATCCAAATCATCTACTGAGGCTTCATTTACAATATTAGCGAAATTCAAGATATCTTGTAAATGCAATAAATAAGTATCAATTTCATTGTCATCTAAATTTAAGTATGCTAAATTAGCAATGTGTAATATTTCTTCTCTGCTAACATTCATTCTTTTTCTCATTCCTTTCTTAGGTTAAATTCGATTATTATTATATACTTTTTTTGCCAAAAAAACAAGCCTAAATTGGCTTGTTTTCCTTTTTTATTATTTTAATTCTACAACTGCTCCAACTTCAGCAAATTTAGCTTTTAAGTCTTCTGCTTCTTCTTTAGAAACTCCTTCTTTAACTGTTTTTGGTGCTCCATCTACTAAATCTTTTGCCTCTTTTAATCCTAATCCTGTAGCATCTCTAACTACTTTAATAACTTTAATCTTTTGATCTCCAGCTTCTGCTAAAACTACATCAAAAGATGATTTTTCTTCAACAGCAGCTCCTGCTACTGCTCCTCCAGCTGCTGGTGCAGCTGCTGCTACTGCAGATACTCCATATTTTTCTTCAATAGCTTTAACTAAATCTGCTAATTCAACAACTGTTAAGCTATCTATTTCTTCAATTAATTTTTCTATTTTTTCCATTTTAAAATCCTCCTATTTCTGGTGATATTATAAGTTCACCACTCTATTTTTATTTTTTTAAGCTTCTGGTTCAGCTACTGGCGCTGTTTCCTCTGCTTTTGGTTCTTCATCAGCCACTGCTGATTCTTCTGTTGGTACAGAAACAGTTACTTTTTCGCTAGATGCTTCTTTTTGTTTTCTGACTTCTTCTAAAGCTACTGCAACCTTTGAAATATTGCCAAGTAATGCACCTGCAAGCATTGATAATAATGTTTCTCTTGATGGTAATTTTGCCAATGTAATGATTTCTTCTGTTGTCATTACCTTTCCATCAATTACTCCACCTTTGATTTTATAATATTCATTATCTTTACTGAATTTGTATATAACTTTAGATGGTTCTAAATAATCTTCTGAACTTATAACTACTGCTGTTGGTCCTTCTAATTTATCATCTAAACCTTCTACACCACATTCAGCTAATGCCCTTTTTGTAATATTATTTTTAATAATATTATATTTAGCTCCTACATTTCTTAAATCTTTTCTTAAGATTGTATCATCTGTTACATTGATTCCTCTGTATTCTGTTAAAAGTATTAATTTAGCTTCTTTCATTTGTTCTGCTAATTTTTTTACTTCTTCCTTCTTTTGATTTAGTATTTTTTCACTTGCCATAGAATTTTTTTCACCTCCTAAAATAGAATTAATTTATTTACTTTAAAATAAATAACACTCTTATCTATCCTTCCCGAGGACAGATAAGAGTGTAGAACATAATCTTATCTTTTTTCACCTCGGTAGGACTTAATTTTCTGCCTACTGTCTTTGGCTTTTATTTGATTATTTTTGATTAATAAAAATTCCAGGTCCCATTGTTGTAGTAATAGATACACTTTTAATATATTGACCTTTTGCTGCTGCTGGTTTTGCTTTTATAATGGCATTAATAATAGTCTCATAATTTTCTAATAATTTATCAATTCCAAATGAAACTTTTCCAAATCCTAAATGAATAATATTAGTTTTATCTAAACGATATTCTACTTTACCAGACTTTATTTCGCTAATTGCTTTCGTTACATCCATTGTAACAGTTCCTGATTTAGGATTTGGCATTAAACCTTTTGGTCCTAATACCTTTCCTAATCTTCCTACAACACCCATCATATCTGGTGTTGCTACTATAACATCATAATCAAACCAATTATCATTTTGAATTTTTGGTACTAGTTCTTCTGCCCCAACAAAATCAGCTCCTGCTTTTTCTGCTTCTTCTGCTTTTGGTCCTTTTGCAAATACTAATACTTTTTGTGTTTTACCTGTACCATTTGGAAGTACTACAGTTCCCCTTACTTGTTGATCAGCATGTTTAGAATCTACTCCTAATTTTACATGTAATTCAACTGTTTCATCAAATTTAGCTTTTGGCATTTTTTCAATAATTTCTAATGCTTCTTTTATTTCATATTCTTTTGTTTTATCAATTAATTTTGCGCTTTCTGCATATCTTTTTGATACTTTCATTTTTTACCTCCTTTGGTTTTAGCGAGTATTTATACTCTCCCAATTTAATTTTTATTTTTATTCAACTACTACAACTCCCATTGATCTAGCAGTTCCTTCTACCATACTCATAGCTGTTTCAATTGTTGCAGCATTTAAGTCAGGCATTTTTTGTTCTGCAATTTCTTTTACTTGTGCTTTTGTTATTTTAGCAACTTTATCCATATTTGGTTTTCCAGAACCTTTTTGTATTTTAATTGCTTTTTTTATTAATACGGCTACTGGTGGTACTTTTGTTACAAATTCAAATGATTTATCTTGATATACTGTAATAACTACTGGTATAATCATTCCAGGTTGATTAGCTGTTCTATCATTGAATTCCTTAACAAATTGCATAATATTTACACCACTAGAACCTAATGCTGGACCAACTGGTGGAGCTGGTGATGCTTTCCCTGCTTCTATTTGTAATTTAATAATATTTGATATTTCTTTTTCTGCCATTTTAATGGCACCTCCCTATTTTATTTTTTGTACTTGTGAAAATTCTAATTCTACTGGTGTTTCTCTTCCAAACATAGATACTAGAACTTTTACTTTATGTTTTTCTGTATTGATTTCTTGAACTGTACCTACAAAACCTTCAAATGGTCCGTTCATTACTTGTACTTGTTCATTTACTTCATAATCGACATTTACAGGAATTTCTTCAAATCCCATATTTCTAATTTCATCTTCTGTCAATGGAATAGGATCTGTTCCTGAACCTACAAATCCAGTAACTCCTCTTGTATTTCTTACGATATACCAAGACTCTTCTGTAACAATCATTTTGATTAATACATAACCTGGAAAAACTTTTCTTAAATTTGTTTTTCTTTTTCCATCCTTAATTTCTATTTGTTCTTCCATTGGTACAATGATATCAAAAAAGAAATTTTCTAATTCTCTATTTTTAATAGTTTTTTCTAAATCTGCTTTTACTTTATTTTCATAACCAGAATAAGTATGTACCACATACCATCTAGCAACATTATCATAATCTTTTTGAGACATTTATTTTAGCCTCCTTTAATTTTTCAATTATTCCGTTTTATTTTCTACATTTTCATTTTCTGTTTCTGGTTGTCCTTCTTCATTGGAAGTTTCTTCCGTATTTTCTTGTGTTTCCTCCTGTTCTACTTCATTAGATGTATTTTCTTCAGCTGTAGTGTTCTGATTTCCAATTACTCCTTTTATTTGGTCAACTCCATATTTATTTAAAGTTTCAAATGCTAAATCTAATACAAAAACAATTGCTGCTGTAATAATTACTATCATAACTACTGCTGTTGTATTATTAACCAATTGTTTTGGTGTAGGCCAATTTACTTTTTTTAATTCAGCTTTAAAATCTTTCCAAAAACTCTTTTTATTTTTATTATTCTCTTTTTTTGCTTCTTTTTTAGCCATTTTATTTCCTCCTTAAAATAGCTTTTTTACTATTTAGTTTCTTTGTGCGTTGTACGTTTTTTACAGAATTTACAATACTTAACGATTTCTAATCTGTCTGTATTATTTCTCTTATTTTTTGATGTCATGTAATTTCTTCTTTTACATTCTGTACATTCTAATGTTATATTTTCTCTTGGTCCTTTTGCTGCCATTTGAATACACCTCCGTATTTTTTAACATTACTTTTTGAAACGATGTGAGCGTACATCCGTAATAATTATACGCTTGAATATTGTACCACTTTTTCTAAATTTTGTCAACGATTTTTTTATTTTTTCTTTCTTTTT
>CANQZU010000002.1 GCA_947628415.1 uncultured Clostridia bacterium
ATGTCCCCTGTTCAATACAGAGAACATTCCAAATTAGTAGCCTAATTTTTACTGTCCAACTTTTTGGGTTCAGTACATTTGACCTGCTTTTTAATTATCAACATTATCTATAATTTGTTTAATTAAATCATTTTTTGATTCGTATTCTTCTTCATATTTAGCTGGGTTAAGAATCATGATAACCATATTATCTTCTTTAAATTTTTTCATGTAATCATTATCTTGTAAAAAGAATGTACATAAATCATTTCCTAATATACAGTAATAAAAAGGATTGTAATCTATAACAATAGTTTGGTTTCCCTTTATTAAATTATTCATATTTTTTGAAATTTCATTTGTTTCTTGATTTGTTGAATTTTCTAAATATCCATTGGTATTAATGCTATAGTCAATATTGGTTGTCTCTTTTAACAGATGTATAATTGTACTTATTGCTCTATCAGATACAAACACTCCACTATGATAATTGAAATCGTTAATTATGTTATTTATTTTTTCACTATCATATTTTTCTTCTATTTCTCCTGTATACTTTAAAACTCCAGCCAATATACTTTTCATTTTTTCATCTATTTGCTCTTTCCTCTCCAGACTATCATCTGAGACAAGTTGAGTTTTTTCTGTTTTCTGTGATTCTTGTTTAGAAATTACATCATCAGCTTTGTGATTACATATAGCAATATAGAAAATTATAACAGAGGTAATTATTAAACTTATCACAAATATTATTATAAATTTTTTTTGTTTATTTAATTTCATGTTTCACCTTCTTATTAAATATAGTTATCTTTGATGTATAATTAAATTAGGTAACAGTAAATATAATAGAATAAATAAGGCAAATGGAATTATAAATAAGACAAATATAGTTATTACAACGATTTTTATTATCTTATTTTCTTCTTTTTGTTGTGATAACTTATTCTTAACTTTTCTTTTTAATTTCATGTTAAGATCACCTCTAAAAATTTTTTAATATTATAATTATTATATCACATTTGCTTTTTATATGTCTATTCTATTTATTATCCTTGAATATTTTCAATAGTTGCCATTTTTTTAAGATTAGCTATATATGAATTTACAACTTGATTTCTGCAATTTAATAAAAAGCTATATTCTATGTTTTCTCTATTATTCCATTTTTCCTGTGTTTTTTGATATTTGATATATAGGTTTTTAGTTTCATCATCATTTGGAATAAATGTTCCTTCAATTATTTGTAATCTAATCTGATGTTCAAATTCATTTTTTATGGCATCTTGATATAATTTTTCTTTTATAATTTCATTTATATTATCTTTAGAGATATTCGGATTATTTTTATATATTTCTTGCATCGTACTATCATCTTTTAAGGTACTTATAATATTGTCTATATATAATTTTTCATCTTCTTTTAATGATATATTTTGTTTAATAGCTTCTTGATAAACTATTTTATTGTTTATTGTTTTTTCTATTAAATTATCACTATTTTCTGAATTAAAAATCTCTGTAAGTAAAATATCTTTGTTAGTTATATTTTCTCCGTTGACAATATAAAGAATATTATTAGGTGCTTTAAAAAAATCATTGTACTTTTCTACAATAGATTTTTCTTCTACCGTAGTATTATCTTCTCTACTAGTATATATAGTTTTAAAGTTCTGAAAATGAAATATTAATAAAAAAATTATTAAAAGAATAAATAGTATTATAATACTGATGAATATTTTCTTCTTCATGCTTATCTCCTCTCTTTTAATTAGGTAATACAGTAACATTTCCTTGTTCAGCTGTTTGACCTTTTTGCCAATTCACTTGTACTCTTATCGTCCCTTTACTTTCAAAATTTTTTGCCATACCAGCTAAATGTAAATCTCTTATATGAGTTTCTAAAATATATGAATTTGGATCTGTTAAGTTAGCATTTAAAACAAAAGGTATAAAGCTATCATCCCAATCATAATAGTCTGACATATTGAAGTTAACTATCATTGAATAACTGTTTCCATTTCTACTAACAGTTGAGTAGTTTCCGAGTTTAAATGAATGTGCAGCAATATACCAATCAACTTTTGTTGCAGATAATATATCTCCCGCCTGTGATGCTAATAATTCATCAATTCCAGCTTCCACTTTTACATCATATTCATTTTTTAAAGCAAATGATGAACTGGTTCCTGTTGTAAAATATTCAGCTGCTTTAATATTTCTATTTAAATATAAGTACTCTAAATCAGCTTGATTTGGTATTGTAAATAATGTTCGCATATCTCCTAACTTATGTTCTCCGCCAGAATTTTGCACATAATAATCTAATGCTTCGGCTCCTAATGGATAGGATCCTCTATAATCTATAGCTGCTTCACGTAACCTATTTTTGTCAGAAGTCATTCTGTCATTTTTACTTGCTCTATCACTGGCTGACATTGTGTTCCATTGTGAATCTTTCGTTTGTTTAGTGTTGTTATATTCTTCATCATGTTCACTATATGTTTGATTTTTAACAAAGCTTTTTTCATCTATAGTAAATATATTTCCATTAATTCCATTCATCATGTTACGTATTGCATTTGTTAGTTTTCCTGAAAAATCTCTATTAATAATATCTGAAGATGAACTTGGCATAGGTAATTCAACTAGACAAGATTCTGCACCTATTGATTTTCCCCATGTTTCAAGATATCCACTTCCATAAGTTGAAGAATGTCCAAAACCAAATTGAGCTCCAAAATATTGTGCAACTTCTGCACTTCCATAAGTTTGATTTAACCATCCATGAATGTCTAATATTATTTTTTTGTGGATACCCATATTGTTTTGAATGAATGCTCTTAATGCCACTGCTTCTGGTGCTCCTAATGGTCCTCCACCCGTATAGTTTCTACTTGTATAATATGGTGTAAAGTTAGCAGGCCAACATCTATTCATATCAATACTTGTTGATACTGTACATCTACCTGGTCCGTTGTTTGTATATCCATTTGTTATTCCATCTGGATTAGCATATGGAATTATATAAAGAGTCCAATTACTTGAAATTCCTGATGAAGAAAGATTACTCATTATTCTATTAGCTATATTAACTAATTCTATTCCATCATAAGCCCATGCATCTTCCCATCCATGTTGTGCAAATACTGCAAATGCAACATTTGGTCCATTTCCTATTTTATAATATTTTAGACTTTGACCTAAACCACTTACACCATAACTTCCACTTGTAAAGTTGGCATAAGTTGGAATATTGGGTAAAGTTGGTGGTGTTGCACCTGTTAACGCATCCAAAAGCACATATCCTCTTTTTGCCCCGTTAGTAGTAGTATATTCAACATACGCAAAGCCTCTTTCAGTATCATACAAAGAAACTATTTCTTGATTAAATATTGTTCCTATATTTGCATTTGCACTACCAGGACCACCATATACTGTCAATTCTTGTGTTGCTTGTCTTAAACCGCTGATTTACAGCTAAGTCATTATACATTCCAGGATGATTACAATTAGATAATTTTGTGTATAGCATATAGCCTCTTTTCCTTCCAGTCGATGTATTATACTCAACAAAAACCCAATCGTTTCCAGTGTTTTTGGCTAAAATAGTTACATATTCATTATAATATGCTCCTCCTAATTTAACATAGCTATTGTCTGGCCCTGAATATGCAGAATTAGTATCCATAACTCTAGCTACACTTGTAGGATAAGAAGCATTATCTAATTGATCTTTATAAACATATCCTCTTTTGGTTCCTGATGCCGTACTATATTCAATAAAAGCCACTCTATAAGATTTTCCTGTCCAATCTGAATAACCATAATCATATAAAATTGTTACACCTTCTCCTGCTGATACACTTCCCAATTTTGTAGAGATATCAAAATCATCACAAGTTTGCACATTTAATCCTTGTTGTGGGTATGCTTGACCCCCTGTAAATTGTTCTTCACTAGGTGTTCCAGAAATACTACTTAAACTACCTATTGGAATATATCCAGCTTTTTCTAATTCTACATGATCTCCGTTGTCAGTTCCACTTATAACATATTGAATATGATACCAACCTGCACTGGTACCAAGGATATATAATTTTTCGCCAGCAATTATGCTTCCTATTGAAGAATAATTACTACTATCTGGTCCAGAATATACAGTTTGAGCAGATTCAGAATATCCAAGGATATCCCTACTTGATCGAGTTAAAACATTTTCTTTGCTGATATGTATTTTCCCTGAAAGTACTTTTTCTTGTATATTTTGCATAGCTTTTAACATATAATCAGATAAAGCTAAGTTATATTCCTCTGTATTGTAATAAAGTGGATTTAATAATAAAATTCTATTTTCATTAAAAGAAAATGAAATTCCATAATCTTTCTGTTCTAATTGTTTAGTAATTATAGCATTATTATCATCATATTGTAAATAACTATTTGATAAATCTATAACTAATAATTTATCACTTTCCATAAGCCTTTTTACAACTATATCAACATCTGTTTCCGAATTTTCTATTAAATCTAAATTATCATTTGTTCTCATTATATTATCGCAAACTAGAAAACCATCACTATTTACAGAGTAAGTATAAATTGTATATTGATTAAGAAAATTTATAAACGAATTTCTTGAATTTGGACTTATCCAAATTCCAGTATCAGTAGGTTTTGACTGCAAAATTTGATCTATATTTTCTGAATTAATATCGGAATTATTAGATAATATGCCAGCCAAAATCAAATTCCAATCTCTTTCGGTTACTCTATCATCGAAAATATTATCTTTTTCAATTATAGTTTCTGTATTTTCATTATCAGTATTTTCAATTATATTATCTTCATTTGTATTACTATCTTTATCTATATTATCTTTAATTTCTTCATTTTTAGAATTAATATAGTCTAAAAATTCTTTGTCATTATAAAAGTAAGTTTCTAAAAATTTTTCTAATAAATGTTTTTGTGTGTCATTAGTATTGTTTTCATTATAGTTTTGAGAATTTAATATTATAATATTTTGTTTGTTATCTTCGTTTTCTTTTTCTTTAAATAATAGTGCATATTCATCTTTTTCAATTCTTATATTGATTATATCTTTATCTATATCGTTTAATTGTGCATATGTATCATTTATAGAAATAATTGTTAAAGAATCTTTTGAAATCATTTCATCTATTTTCTTTGTAAAGAAATTGTTTTCTTCTTTGATTTCTAAAAGATCTTTTGTTAAATCTAAATTTTCAATTAAATATCCATCTGCATCAATTTTGTAATTCTTATTAGTTAAGCTATTAATTAAGTTTATAACATAATCTCTGGATTGTTCCTCTATCCAAACTCCATTTTTAGATGGCTTTTGTAAAATAATAGAAGGTATATCCGACAATAATAATTTATCTTCAGATGTACCTTCTTTAGTACTTAAAATATAAGCTAATAACACCTCAAAATTTGTAGGTATATTAGATTCTTGGGTATTAACATTATCTTCTTGTTGATATAAGATTTCTTCTTGAGTTCCATTTTGTGATACCTCTTCTGTAACGGCTTGTACTGTTGGCATAATAGTAGCCACTACTAATACCATTAGAATTATACTTGCTATAATTTTTTGAGTAATATCCATATAAAAACCTCCTTTAAATTAAAATATAAATAATATAAAAACCTCCTTTCTTTTTATTTTCATTCAAAATAAAAGACAATATATAAATATCATATGAAAATATAAAAAGGTAAAAAAATAAAAAAAGATAAAAAAATTGTCGTAAATGCACCATTTTTGGAAATAAATGTAATCTAATAAATAGAGGGAGATAAAAATGGTAAATGTATTAGTTGTGGAAGATAACTTCTATTATTCAAAAAGTTTAATAAATGTATTATCTGATGCGAATCCGAAAATGAGACTATATAAAATATCTACTAATGGGAAAGAAGCAATAGATATTATAGAAAATTCAAAAAAATAATATTGATATTATTTTATTAGATTTAAAATTGCCTGAATATAATGGAATTCAAATATTAAAATATATAGAATCTAATAAATTAGAGAAATTTAAAAATTCTATTATAGTTGTATCAGGGGAAATGAACCTAATATTACAAATACGAAATAATCCTTATTTGTTTTCATATATTGATAAGATATCAGGAATAGAAAAAATTTTGGAAGAAATTAATAGTTTAATAGAAATAAAAGAAAATGAAAAATCTTCAATAGAATATAAAGTTTGCAATGAATTAAAGATTTTGCACTACAATTTTTCGTATATTGGAACTAAGTATTTAATGGAAACAATAATACTTTTATATAAGAATAATAAATGGGAAGACATCAAATTAGAAAAAGAAATTTATCCAATACTTTCTAAAAAATATAAAAAAAGTGTTAATAATATAAAAACTAATATTATTAATGCGACAGATTTGATGTATTATGATTGTAGTTCAGATATTTTAAATAAATATTTTAGAATACTTGATAGTCAAAAACCAACACCAAAAGCAGTAATTTCAACTATAACAAGCAAATTAAAATATAAACTTTAAATTGTTTTTTTATCTTTTTTTATCTTTTTATAATTGATTATGTAATTTGGAGTATAATTATTTACATAACACAAAGCTGATATCTAAAATATGTTAAATCATATTTTTAGGTATACGGTTAGAAATAGGATAAACATAAACAATTAGGAGGTTTTGACATGAAAAAAATCAAAATGAAAGTCTTACGGATGTTTACCTGTTTGATTATGGTAACCGCCTTGGCCGTTACGGGTGCTTTACCTGTACATGCGGCAGGAACAGAAACATGGAGTCAGGGATCTGGTCCCCTTGAAAAAATGCGGGTTGTTAACAATAATTTAACGCCAGTTAAGACAATGGGGAGATCTGGAACCTTGCGCATCTATTTCAATGTTCAGGGTTGTAGGCAAGGATTTTGTACTTGTTCAGATCAGGAACCCTCTGGTTATTCAGATGTCCAAGTAACAATGCAGATCAGGAGAGCTGGTACAAGTCAGGTTCTTGCAAGTGGCTCCAAAATCGAAGGTATCTTCTTTAATTATGTTGATATCAATGTTACACAAGGCGAGAAGATACAACTTTTCTTTGATGTTAGCAGCTATGGGCCTTCGCCTGGAGTTTACAGAAGAGGACATGTATCATACTATTATGTGTTCATGTAACAAATAGTAGTAGAGATTAATTAGTAACCACATCAATTTCCTATTTCTAACCAAAAAAGAGGGCTGTTGCCCTCTTTTTCTAATATTAAAAGGATTCAGTAAATTTTCCTCCTATTATTTCACCAGTAGTTGCATCTATGTAGAACTCTTTATTAAGATTTTCTTTCATATATTGATTAGGATTAGAATACATATTAAATTCTTTTTTATTTTTATGTTCAATACTTATTTTCCAAACATTTCGTATATTTTCCTCCGTTTCCAAAATTGTATTATATAACTCATGCTCTAGCGCATAAACTAATGTATTCATTTTTTCTATAGAAAGTTCAGCTTTAATATCAGTAATCTCAGTATTTGTAAACTCTAATTCTTTATTTCTAGCAATTTCAATTGCAGTTTCTTTTTGAATTATAATAGGATTATTAACTTTTTCTGTTTTTGTACTAATATTAATGGTATCGTACAATATCTTATTGTCCACGACAATAAATGCTACTGAAAAATTTTGATATTTATTGTAAACATTATTTTCTTTTTCTAAAAATGTTGCTCCCCATAAAGTTTTTTCATTATTTTCAAATACATAATTATATTCTTTTATAGAATATAATTCATAATTATTATCATCTATTCCCAGTTTTTTATATGTATCCATTGCTATTTGCTTTGCCTGTTCTTCTGTTATAATATCTTGTTTTAAGTCTTTATATTTTAGATCTAAATCATTAAAATATTCAATTTCTCCAGTTTTCGAATCGATTAAAACCATTAACCCTTTTTCATAATTAAATTCAGTTTTTACCATATAATAACTGTTAGTTGGTTGGTTGTAATTCCTTTTTAATTCAATTCTATTTATAGTTTGATTTTCATATCCTAATTTTTTCAAAAAATTTAAAGCTATGTTTTTGGCTTCATCTTCTGCAATTAGAGATTTTTTTTCTTCCGGACTTATTTCTTCAGAAGGTAAGGAGTTAAAATAATCATCAGATGTTACATATTCTTTTGGCTCTTTCCAAATTTTTTCATAAACTGTATAGCCAGCAAAAACTATTCCCATTGTTAAAAAAATACTTGCACATGCAGTTACAATCACTTTATATATTTTAAATGAGTGGGATTTTTTGGTTTTTAGTGCCATTCTAATTGCATTTTCATATTCTTCAGGTTCATAAATATTTTTTGAAACAATTTCACTTATCAAATTATCTAATTGATTCATTTTTTTCACCTCTTAAAAAAATTTTTTTTAATTTAATTCTAGCTCTGTAAAGCTTTGATTTTACTGTATTTTCTTTTGCTTTTAATATTTTGCTAATTTCTTTTGTTGTATATTTTTCCATATAATATAGAATAACAATTATTCTCTCTTGGTATTCTAAATTTTTTATTAGAAAATAAAAGTTTAAATCATCTTCAATATTTTTAGATGAATTCATTATCAAGTATTTATCTAAATCATATTCTTCTAATGACAAGTCATTTTTATATTTTTTTCTATATATCTTATTACATTTATTAATTAAGATTTTTATAATCCACATTTTAAATTTTTCTGTGTCTTTTAATTTTCGTATTGACTTATAAGCTGTTATCATAGTGTCCTGTATGGCATCTTGGATATCTTCTTCATTGGTTAGTCTAGTTTTTGCAATCTTATATAAATCATTTTTAAAATGCAGAATAAGTTCCGTAAATGCATCTTCATCACCATTTCTTGCTCTTTCAACTAATAAATTCATTGTCTTCCTCCTTTATCATATATGCACATATTTGATATCTAATTATAAGAGTCTAATTATTATAATAATAGTTGCAAAATATATAACTATTTTAGCATAAAATATAAAAAAGCCACCTATTATTTGGTAGCTTCTTTATTTTTATTATGAATTTTCTATAATTTTTCTGCATTTTTTGCATATTAATTTATTTTTGATTTCTTTTAAATTTTCTGTACTACCACAAATAATACAGCTTTCTTCATGCTTTTTTAATATTATTTTATCCCCATCAACATAAATTTCTATCTGATCTTTTTCAACAATATTAAATTGATTTCTGATTTCTATTGGAATTACAACTCTACCAAGTTCATCCAATCTTCTAATCATCCCTGTATTTTTCATTTTTATCACTCCTTCTAATTTTTTAGTTTTTTTATCTTTTTAGTATTTTCTATACTAAATTATACCATAATAATTGTTATAAAATCAATAAAAATAGTTTATTGGAGTATAATATGAAAAAATTTAAGGGAAAAAGTAATGCTTATGGAGCTTTAATTGAACGCCAAAGAAAACAAAAAGGATATTCAAGAGCTGATTTATCAAGAGAATTAGATTTAATAGGAATACCTATTTCCGGTGATGAATTATATAAAATTGAAAAGCAACTTATGATTTTAAAAGATTTTGAATTTGTAGCAATTTGCAAAATTTTAGATATTAATATCAATGAATTGAAAAAGCAAATAGAACAATAAAAGTAGATTATTTTAGAAATGAATAACCTACTTTTTTTATAAGTTAAAAAAAATAGCCTATTCTAAGAATAGACTATTAAATTTTAGGCAGTTTTATTTAATGTATAATTTACATTAAAATCTTCATCAAAAAAATCTTTATAATTTTTAATTATTTTAGTGTCTAAAGTATAGCCAAGTGGTAATAAATCTCTAAATAAACGCCTTATAATATAATCTAGATTCTGATTACATTGTGGTACTCTTAGTATAAAAGTAATATTTGTAATGTTGGTATTTTCTATTTCTTTTAAGATACAGTATGAATTTGTAATATTTTGAAATGCTATTGTTGGTAAATTTATAGTTTCCTTAATTAAGTTTCCTAACAGCAAACTATCTGTTAATAATACATCTGTCGTGTCTTCATTTATATTATTTCTCATAATCCAATTTCTTGCATTTGTACCATTGACTTTATTATTGCTAGAAAACCATATATCTGAAGTATTATTAAATGGCTTATCTAAATGGATAGAAAGCCCTTGTATCAATCCATTTTTATCATAGACAGGAACAAAGAATCCATCTTTTAAATTTTTTGGGATCTTTTAATTTTTTAATTGATTTATATGTTTCTATCATTGTTTCCTGAATTGCATCTTGTATGTCAGCTTCATTAGTAATTCTAGTTTTAGCAATTTTATATAAATCATTATCTAAATCTAAAATTATTTGTGTAAATGCTTCTGTATCATTGTGTTGTGCTCTTTGTATTAGTTCCTCCATATTCTACATCCTATCATATACGCGCATATTTGATATCTACCTATAAGAGTCAATAATATATCAAAAATGTTTCATTATAATAAATAATTTAAATATGTTTTCGTAAATTGATTCATATATTAATTATATTATTTATTGTACAACTGTGAAAAGAATATAATTAAATTTTTTATATTTGTAATCTTATACATATTTTTTTGGAAATTTGTACCCTTTTTTAAAAAAATGGTAGTATACTATTGTAGATATCTATGATGAGTAAAATAAATTGAATAAAAAAAATAGATAAATCTGTAACGAATTTGAATTTTATACGTCATATATGTAGAAGGAGGATAAAAGTTATGCAGGATATTGAAAAAATATATGAAGAATATTTTGAAACTGTAAACAAATACTTATTCTGTTTAACTCATAATAATGATCTATCTGAAGAACTTACACAAGAAACTTTTTATAAGGCAACAAAAAAAATTGATACATACAAAGGCGAATGTAAAATGTCAGTATGGTTATGTCAAATTGCTAAAAATCTTTGGTATGATCAATGTAGAAAAAAACAAAAGATTATAAACGTTGAAGAAAAAGACAAACTCTATATAAATTCATTAGATTCATTAGAGGAACAAGTTATTTTAAATGATGAAAAAGTTTCGTTATACAAAAGAATGCAAAATTTAGATGAAAAAACAAGGGAAGTAATTTATCTGCGTATAACAGGAGAGTTAAGTTTTAAAGAAATAGGAATTATTTTGAATAAAACAGAAACCTGGGCAAGAGTAACTTTTTATAGAGGAAAAAAACTATTAAAGGAAGGTGATTAGTATGAAAGAGAAAAAAAATTGTAAAATTATTCAAGATTTATTACCAAGTTATATTGAAAAATTAACAAAAGATGAAACAAATTTATTTATTGAAGAACATTTAAATGAATGTGAGGAATGTAATAGTATTTGTAAAAAATTACAAAAAAATATAGACATAAATATAAATAAAGATAATAAAAAACAAATTGATTATTTAAAAAAATACAATAAAAAGATGAGAATTTTAAAATCAATAATATTCATTATCATATTAGTATTTATTATAATTATTGGAAGAAAAGCTTATATTTTAATTAATCTTTCAGAAAAAGCAGAAAAAAGCATAAATAGCAATAATTATTATGCAAGAGTATCACAGTATGAAGGAACTGCAATTCTTATAACTGAAACTTATAAAAAAGATCAAAAACAAATAAATATTCAAAACTATTATGATAATCAAAATAATGAGCATACAAAATTAATTGAATATTCTGAAAATGGTACAACTAGACTTTACACTGAATCAAAAGATAAAAAAGTAGCAATATTAAATGGAAATTCAGCAATGTTACAACCAATGAAGATGAGTGAATCATACATTACTTATTCAAAAAATATGTCAAGACTTATAAATAATACAATATTTTCATCTATGAGTGAAGTAAGATGTAATGGAAGAGATTGCTATTATTTTTCTAAACTAGAAACTGATATGTTAGGAGTTAGTGAAGTAAGTTCTGGTATTTATATTGATAAAGAAACTGGTCTTCCTATTAGAACTTCAGCAGCAACAGCTAAGAGTGATAAAGGTACTTCTGATCCAATTATAGAATTTTATTATGAATTTGATAAAGTTAATGATGAAGATATGAAGGAACCAGACATATCACAATATATTATTGAAGATAAAGATTAATGGTAAAATTAAATTTATATAAAGGCTTAGAGAGAAGATTAGATATATTAAAAGGAAAGAAAAGGTCTGATAAATCAGACCTTTTCTACATAGGGCATTAATTGATTATTAGTTAATTGTTGGCTGCGAAAAATTATTTGATGATATTACTGGTACATCCAGCACATAACTCTCATACCTACAGTTGTGTAACCATCAAAGTGAACCGTATAGTTACCGACAGTTGCATTTAACAACTGTAAATGCACATCTCCATCAGAAGGGTAAACCTTCTTTGTATTTAGCACTATCAATCCCAATGGATTGATCATATAGATCTGTGCGTAAGATTGATTGGATGAAGATTCAACCTTCCAAGTTACACCTGTTTTGCCTGTATAAGTGCAGGGAACTGTGAAAGTTTGACCAAAGCTGGTCTTATCCACCCATTTGTTGCCGTAGTTGCTTTCGTTTACGAGCGCCGGTGCCACTGGGGAACTATCGCCCTTAGATTGATAGAGAACAACATTTTCATCCTGATACAGGATTTTAATGTTATTATCTGTGCTTGAAACAGCTTCAGCTGATGCAGACGGATTTACGCTGTCATCTTCAACTGAAGCAGCCTGAGCCGATGCTGCCATAGAGGAACTCATAAGCAAGCTCAAACTCAAGCATACTGCGAGTAACCGCTTAATGTTTTTCATAATAAAAATACCTCCATTCATTAATGCCCTATAATTGCAACATGTTGTAAAAACAACGTAATTATATTTTATCGAAAATATTCCCTAAAATCAATAAAAAAAGCCTAAAAAGTCCACAATTCATCGCAATTTTCGACAAAAATGACAATGTATGACAAGTTACGACAATCCATGACAAATTTAATCTAATTTTAATTCAATTATGAACATTTATTGTCATTAAAAAGTAGATTAATCTAATAATTAATAACTTCCATTATACTTATAAATTTATAAAATAAAAAAGCCTATTCCCAAAAGAGAATAGACCTTTTAATTAAGCTGCTTTATTTAATGTATAATTAACATTAAACTTTTCTTCAAAAATATCTTTATAATTATCAATATATTTAATATCAATATTATAATTAAGTGGTATCAAGTTTCTTAATATACGATTAATAATATAATCCAAGTTTTCATTTGCTTGTGATAATCTTATAACGAATATAATATTTTTCACATTAGTTTTTTCAATAGCACGTAAGATAATATATGAATTTGATATATTTTGAAATGCAATTAGAGGTGTATCGTAGTTTTCTCTAATTAAATTTCCTAAAATAAAATTATCAGTTATTATTACATCTCCTGAATTTTCTTCTAAATTACTTGTCATAATCCAACTCTTGGCCTTTGTTCCATTTATTTTGTTATTACTAGAAAACCATATATCTTGATTATTATTAAATGGTTTATCTAAATGAATTGATAGTCCTTGTATAAGTCCGTTCTTATCAAATACTGGTACAAAAAAGCCTTCAAAATTATTAAAACACCAATTAAAATCTCCCTCCTGAAAGAAACCAGGAATTCCGTGCTAGATTAAATTTTTTTGACAAACAATTAGCAATTAACCTTCTTTTTATATAATTTCTTGGAACACTTCTATATAAATCAAGTTCGATAGAGGTATCCAAAAATCCCATATTTCTCAAAGATCGTTTATGGTTGCTTTCTAATTTTAACATTCCTAGCAATTCTCTATATACTGCATCTCTTAATTCGATATCTGCTAATAAGTTTATAGGACTAATTTCTATTTGTGATTTATTAAGAGAAAAGCATTCCCTATCTAATAATTCACGATATGCCTTTTTATTATCTATTCCTTTTACTTTAGCATAAAGTCCAATAGAATAACCACCAGCACCACATCTTGAGCAACAATATTTATTTGTTTGAGAATTTAAACTCATTGTAGGTATTTTGCTATTTTTGTTATAACCGACAAAACGGGCAAATTACTTTAGTTTCAAAACCTCTTTCTTCAATGATTTCTAAACATAGGTGATATGCTACATTTAATATATTTATATGTTTTTTTACCTCTTGATAATCTAATAAATCCATATTATTCTCCTTTTTTATTATTCTTTTACTTTTAAATTTTCTGAAATATCTTGTAATTGTTCTAAATATTCTATAATAGCATCAACATCTTCAACTGCAATATAGCAATAATCTGCTAGGTAAGCTTTTTTATCTTCTACATCTGTACTTAATTTTTCTATTAACTCTTGTAAATTCATTCTTATACCTTCTTTCTTTGATATTTTTATTATTCAAGTTATAGTTTTTAATTATTTTATTTCTAAAACCCATTTACTATTTACCTTTTTAAAATTAGAATTATAATTTAAAGTTTGCCTAATTTTTTCTCTTACATGATTATTATTTTCTGCCTTTTTAGATCTGACTAAAATATTGTATATCTCATCTATTGTTGCCTCGTTCTTTAAATATTGTAATGTTGCTTGTATTAAATCTCTCCATGTAATATTAGTAACTTGCATAATATTTATTTCAATGGTGTTTGTATAAGTTCTATTAAATAACCATATTTTATTTTTTCTAAATACAAGTAAATGCTCGTGTTTTATAGGAATAAAATTATTATTATAATATACTTTATTGTCAGATACACAATTATATTGTGCTTTTATAATATGGCTTTCTAAATCTCCAAACCAGGTCATATCTTTAATTATGCTATAATATTTACGTTGTTTTCTGACATCACCAATTAAGATTGCATGTCTACCACCATATAATAGTGAATGATATATTTTTTCATTTACGATATCTAATTTATGGATAAATTCCTCATAAGGCATTTTATTTGATAAATCATTTTCAGAGTATGAATTTCTTTGAGATTCATAAGAGATAATATCCCAATAGGGAGGATGGGAGAATATAAAGTCGCTACCACTAGGTATTTCACCTATTAAAGCATCCCATCCATTATTTAAGTCTAAATGCAGACTATTTGTTATATTAAGCTCTTTTGCGACATCTTTTCCAGTACCACCTCCACTAAATATTTCTATAAATTTTTTAGGTTTAGAAGTAGGGTAGAAGTGTTGTATTAAGTCCTTAATAATATATCCTGTGCAATTACCTCTGTATTTTGAATCTCCAAAATTTCCTCTATCCTTATAACTAACAATACTTTGCATTTTCTCCTCCTAGTCTCTGCCTTTTATGGCACAAATTACTTTTATTACTATTGCTAGAGCAATAAGAAAAATTCCTATAAATTCTTCAATCAACTTAATTTTCGCATATAATATTAGCCATTCCATATTTTCCATCCTTTCTATGCAGCAAGCATTAATTCTTGCTCTTGCATTTCAAATTTTTCAAGTTTTTCTATGTACTGATTTGCACATTTTTGTATTTTAGTTCCTAAATCAATAACAGTTTTAGGTTCGCCTTTAGCCCATTTAAGAATATAATTAAAGCTACAAGGTGAAGTATCAAGTCCAAAATGGTCTGCTACAATATAAGCAACAGACTCAACAAATACTTCTGATAAATCTCTATCTTTAGAATAGTCAAAGTCATCATATAAACTATGTGCAATTTCATGTAACAAAACTGCAGCTTTATCGTTTTGTGATAGATCCTTTTTAATTACAATTTTATTATCATTTTTACTAAAAAAGCCTTTTACACTTCCAGACAATTCTTCTTCAAAAACAGGTACATTACTAAAAGCCTTTAGTTTTTCATAAAAATAAGCCATATCATTGCAATTGATTTCTTTACATTGCAAAGGTATAGCTTCTCCAGTAGTTTGAGATATATCATAAACAAATACATATCTATATGCGTTATATTTAATTGTTTCTGTTTTTTCGATTTCTTCATCATTTTCAATAACTTTAACCTTTTTTTTGTATTGTCTAGGTATAGGTGCTATAATCCATATCTTTTTTGCATCTTCTGTAGGTTCTCTTTTTAGTTCTAGCCATCTAGTTTTACCGAGCAACTTTTGTAGCCTCTGGAAATTGAGAATAAATTAAAACGAGATTATTAAAACTATATTTTCTAAAATTTTTTTGAAATTTTAAGAATTTTTCATAATCTCCATTGTTTACAATAGTCTGTAGTTTTTTAACAACTTTATCAAAGATTTCTTTAGTCTTATTTTGTTGGCTATTATTTTTATTATACTTTCTTTTTTGATTCATGAATTTTCCTTCCTTTCTTATTTGAAACTATGCTACTTTTCTTAATACGTTTTGTTCCCATTTATTTAAAAATTCTAATTGTTTTTCACTAGGAGAGTTATTGCATTTAATCCTACTTTGAACAATTTTATTGTTTTTTACTTCAACGGTAACAAGTGAATGTTTAGGCTTTTTTACATCTCTCATAAAATAGATATCACATTTGCCATTTGCATATTTTTCTGCATAAGTTCTAACACAATTTTTTTGTTGCTTGCTTTCATCTTGTAACGATTTCAATGTAGGAGCTGGTAATATAATAAATTTTTTGTCATGAAATTTATTAATTGATAATTCTTTATTTCGCCTAATAATTGCTTTTTGAATAATTAATTCGTTTTGAATCTCAAATTGTTTTTCCAGTTTATCATGTTCTTCCTCTAAATTTTTTGGAAAAGCATATCTGTTATTTTTTAGATCAAAACCTAATAATTTAGCAAATCGTAAATAATCTTTATATAAATATGTCTTAACATTTCTATGGTGCATTTTAGAATATCGTATAAAGCGATTTAAACTAATATATTCTGCAATTTCTTCTAAATCATACGTACTACCAACATAGCTTACAAAATTTTCTAAATATCTAATTTTTTTCATATCTTTTTCTTTTAGTAATCTTAATATTTGTAATTGTGTATATGTAATATTGTTTCTTTTCATAAATGGGTAATAATCTTTTGAAACTCCAAAAATTTCTTGAAAAGTACCACTACAACTAAATTGATTTGCCTGTAATGCTAAATTATATAGTTTCATTTTTGCTAAACGCTCAATTCTATTTATAGCAGCATAATCGCTATTATTTTTTAATAATTTTGGTAAATCAATATAGGTAGAATGTTTAGCTATATCCCATATACAAGAATATTTATATTCTGTATTTTTAAACAATTTTTTTAAATTATTTGGAAATACTATGGAGTAATCGATTAAAGAGTAGCTCCTTGTATATTCTCTCCATTTTTTATCATTTATATAAAACCCATTATTATGATATATATAAATATGACATAGACACTTTGAAACTCTTTCATTCACAAATATTTCTCGATACCAATTTTTCGTAAGTATTTCTCTTGCAAATTCCACAGCTGAAGAATGAGATCTGTGTTCTGCATCTATAATAGTTTTTAATTCAAAATATCTAATAACAAAAGTATTGTTTACTATATTTAAAATGGATAAGTAATCCTTAAAATCATAATAACGCAAATTGCTTCTCTTAATTAAATATTTATTATGGCAATTTGGACATTTAACTTCTTCATTTACTTTTTTGTTACTAATAAAATCATAACTACAATTAGTACAATGACATTTGTTTTTACTTGATTTTATAATTAAATTTTGATATTTTGCTTGTTTATTTACAAACTCATCCCAACCAGTTGGAAGATTACTATGATAATCTAATTGTCTAAAAATATCTCTATATGCAACTTTTACATAGCCCATTATTGTTACACCTCCCCAAACAGTGTGATTTGATTATTTTTTTGCTTTTCTTCATCACTTTTTATTTTTTCTTTTTTAGCCTTTGCCTCATTTTTCTTTATTATTTCTGCAGGTGTAGGAGGCATTACTTTTTGTTCTTTTATTCCTAATTCTTCATTGCTTTTAATAAAATACATTACAGCCCACATATAAACAAGATTATCTGCTATCATGGCAACATTATGTATCATTTTCTTTTTTGCTTTATTGCATATAAAGTCCCACATTTGTTTTACTGATTTTTCCTCATTTTTAAATTTATCATACAAGTCATTTCTATTTTTCAAATATTCCCAAACTGCTGTAACATTAGGGTTATTCATTTCTATTACTTCTTTTTCTAATTTTTTTAATCCTTCCATAATTTTCTCCTTTCACTTGTTTTTCGTTTTGCACTGCTTTCAACACATTATCTAATTCATTAAAGTCATAAAAATAACAAATAAGGCCATCTTTGATGATGACCCTATCATTTTTATAATCTTTTATCACATTAAAGTAGAGTGTGAATTATAGCGATGCACAATAAATCCTATTTCTAGTAATTTATCAATTAAAATATTTGCTACATCCATTCCAGTCATAACCTATGCAGCCTCTTTCATGATTTGATTATCGTTTATGTATTTTTGTTTATCTATTTTATCTGTAATCAATTTTAAATATGGTTTAATCATTTCTAATTTATATTCTGGAATATTGATTTCTGACACTCTTGCAATTTTATCACCGTAGCTTGTTGGTGCAATTACTAAATCGCCTACTTTTACATCTATTGCAGTGTAATAACTATATGCCTTTCCTCCAAATGTTTTAGGCTCATAATTATCCTCATATTTTACACTTATAATATTTGTTTCCATAGTTTTATACTCCTTCCATTTTTATATTATATACATTTTGTGCGTATTCATATTTTCTGTAAAATTTGTCAAAGTTTTTTATTTGTCCATCAATAATTCCCATTTCTTTTTTATCTAAGTTAATAAATATTTCATTATCAAAGATTTTGACTTTTTTAGGTTTAGTATTAGTTGTTTGAAGTAATACTAATCTATCAATTATTTCTTCTCTCAAAAGGGGGTTAGCTTTATTTAAGAACCAACCAAAAGTAGTAATTACTGGATCTTCAATGCCTGGCATATAAACTTGCATTTTTGCTATATGTCCTGTTCGTAATGCTTCTAAAATAATGAAATCGGCAAGATCTCGTTTTTTAATAATATAGTGTTCTCCTAAATTAGTATCTACAAATAAAAAAGCATCATTTTTAATGATGTTCAACATTTGACTTTTAGTATACATTTTATACTTTAATTCTTCCATATAATCATCCTTTCTATTATTCAATATAACTATCATAAATATCAACTTGATATACTTTTTCTTTTTCATCAAGAGTATTAAAGATAAGTCCATGGATATCCTCAAAATCCCAACTTTGAATAATACCTCTAGCTTCTCTTATATCATTCTCAAATTTTGGTAAAATTTCTAAAGAATCAACTTCTATTATTGCTATATCAGTTTCAACTTCATCATCTCTTACTAATTCTATATTTCCATTTTTAGCATATTTTTCTATAACTTTTAGATAATTTTCTGGTAGTTCATCATACTTAAAACTCCTTATATGCAATTTCATTTTTTATTTCCTCCAATCTTTTAAAATGGCAAATCGTCATCACTTGATATGACATCATTATCCATATTTTCTTGTGCTTGAGAATTAACTGGTACACTACTATTTAAAATGCTTTCATCGGTTTTTTTAGGACTATCAGATAGCGATAGGTAAGACTTTTGATACAATCTCTATCTTTTCCCCCGCTCCACACCGTACATGAGACTTTCACCTCATACGGCGTTCCATCGATTGTTATGCTATTTTGTTACATATATAATTTCCAACAATAGCAACAAAATTTTAAAAACAAGATATGGTAATTATATCTTGCTTTTAATTGTGTTTATTATTTTGTTCTGTAATATTACGGTATTTTATTATTTTCTTTCTTTTAGATATTTTGTTATATCAATATGTTTTGTTCCTTCCAGGATTATTTTTATTCCATCTTGTAATCCAAGTTTGTACATAAGCTTTTCGGTTAGGTATCCCATTTCACATGATGCATCTTCATATTTTTCAAATGCTTCTAATAGTTCTTTGCTATGTTTGGTGTCTTTTCGAATTTCACTATCTGTTTGTTCTATTTTTTCCCATAGCTTTTTATATTCTTTATTTTTTGTGATAGCTATATGTAAATCTTCTCCTCTTGTTTCGAATAGTTCCTCGATAATGCTATCTTTGTCTTCCATATTTAGTTCTTTTTCTAAACATTTTATTATTTTTGTATAGAAATTTTGCATTTTATTACCTCCTTTTATTACCGACATGTCGTTATTATATACTGTTTTATTATATTTGTCAACAGTGTGTCGGTAACATTAGGTCGTTAATTCTGTTATATTAGTTGTAGGAGGGGATATTGATATGGATTTACAACAAGCATTAA
The DNA here is from genome assembly GCA_947628415.1 of uncultured Clostridia bacterium. Classification (GTDB taxonomy): domain Bacteria; phylum Bacillota; class Clostridia; order TANB77; family CAG-508; genus CAG-269. The sequence goes on from CANQZU010000002.1 coordinate 20,422, forward strand.
AATGTAGAATATTAGATTTATGTAAGAAGCATAATGTAACAATTAATGGGTTAGCAATGTTATCAGGAATGCCACAATCGACTTTAAATAGTTTAATTGATGGTTCTAGTAAAAATCCCAAGTTGTTAACTATTTTAAGGTTATGTTTAGGATTAAATATGGAGCTAAAAGAGTTTTTTGATGATTCAATTTTTAAGAATTTAGATGATGAATAGCTGTTATTGTTGGTAGTTTTGCATACTCTCTTAACTTGTTTAACTTTTCAATTTGCTTGCTATTGAGTTTTAATTTTTTTAAGTATTTTGATATAACTTCATTGTTATTTGCATGTATAAGTCTATGTACATTTTCTGTTAGGAATGTTAGATTATTGTAATTATCTGTTCCTCCATTTTTTATAGGCTTGATATGATGACAGTGCATTTTGCCAATTTTTAATGTTTCTCCTGTTATATAGCATTTTCCTTTTTGTGCTACGTATACGGCTAGTCTATTGTCATTGTATTCAATGCTTTTGTTAGGAATATAGTTTTTCATTATATAAATTAGCATATATGGATTAATGTTCTCGAGTTCTTTGTATATTTCTTTTCTACCTTCCTTTGTGTATTTATTAACTTTTGATTTTTTGTACATAGGTCGTTTATGTTTAACATATCCAATAGGTAATATTACAGAGTTAAATATATATCTTATTTGTTCGCTTTTGTAATATTTAATAGGTAGGCATTTTGTTTTGTTATTATCTTTTGGTGTTTTCCTAATACCATCTATTTTTTTGAGTTCTTTGTTGACTATAAAGGCAATTTCTTTTATTTGTTTTGTTATGTGCGTTGCCATGTTGTAATAGTTGTGCACTCCCATAACATAAGCATTATAGTTATTGATTGTTTTATAGTTTTTTGTACTGTCAGTACATTTCTTGATTTCTTTGATATGTTCTTTTACTTTGGATTTAATTCTTTTGAATGCTTTATCGTTGATGTATGATTTTATAACGTAATTGTCCTTTCCGTTTTTCTTTTTGCCTTTTTTTCTTGCTGTTATTTTTATGCCTAGAAATTCTGAGTAATGTCGATGGATATTGACAATTTTTGATTTTTCCTCGTTTATGTCTAAGCCTAATCTTTCTTTTAGCCACATTTTTGTTGCAATGAAAATTCGTTCTGCATCATTTTTGTTATTACAAAATATTTTGAAATCATCTGCATATCTAACAATAAAACATTCTTTAAGTTTTGTGGTGGTTCTTAGTGCTCTGTATGTTCCTCCTCGACCTGTTCGGTTACTTGTATTGTATTTGTGTCTGGTTGGAATATTTTCCCACTGGCTCGCGATCCACCAGTCTAATTCATTAAGTACAATGTTTGCAAATAATGGGGATATTATACCTCCTTGTGGTGTGCCTTTTTCTGGAAAACCAATTCCTGCTATTTCGGCTTTTAACATTGCTGATATAATGCTTATTAGCTTTTTGTCTCTGATGCCTAGCGACCACATTTGTTTTAGTAATTTTGCGTGTTGAACATTGTCAAAGAAACCTTTTATATCAATATCAATAACATATTGTAAGTTGTTTATTTGTATATGTCTGTATGTTTGTGCAATAGCATGTTCCGCACTTCTGCATGGTCTAAATCCATTATTTCTTTCATGAAATTTTGCTTCGCATATTGGTTCTAATACTTGTAAAATACTTTGTTGTATTATTCTGTCAATAATTGTTGGTATTCCCAATGGTCTGGTTTTCCCATTTGGTTTTGGGATTTCAACTCTTCTAACTGCTTTTGGCTCATACCATTCAAGTTTTTTCCTAATATGTTTAATTATATTTTCTGTTTTCCACCTTGATATGTCATTAATGGTTAATTTATCCGTACCTGCTGTTTTGCTACCTTTATTTTTTTTAATATTTCGATATGCAAGTAGTATATTTTCTTCAAGGGTGATTATGTCCATAAGTTTTGTAAAGACTTTATTATTCTTGCTCTGTTGATATAGTTTGTCTTGAATTTCTTGAAAATTGTAATACTCTGCATTTCTTAATTTTTTTATTTTTGTTGCTTTTCTTTTTGTTGTCAAAGTCGGCTCCTCCTTTCGGAATTGCCTTTCTTAGTCATACTCGAACCTTTGATTATTATATATTAACTGTTTATCATTGTTCAATCGACTTGTGCCCTTTCCTCCACTACTTGTTATCATAGCTTCATAGGTACTATGACACTACTATCAGTTAGATAGAAGTAAGTTATATTATTTCTAAATTTCCTTACTACCGTTTCATAGCGTGTAGTCGCTCCACGTTCTAACCTTTCAGCGTTCCGATAATCTTATCTTTACATATATTTTTAGGCGTATCCTCTGGTCCTGTATGCTTGATTATGCCTGTAACATAATAAGGTATTTCATAACTTCGATTTTTACTTTACCTCACATACGCCAATTTAATGGCTATATCATTTCTAATATATAATCATTTAGAACCGTACATTCGGATATTTGTCAGTAAATTCTTTACATTCTCACCATGAATATTTTATAGACCTCCGGCATATAGGATACATCTTGTACCTCTACAAGACTTTCCTTAATTGTCCTATGACTATTACTAGGGTATCTCTCTGCCGACTTCTACGAGCTCTAGAACAGTTTAATAACTACATATTATTCCGCCCTTCGTAGTCTTAAGGTAGGCGTTTTATGGCGTTACCCATTCATTCCACCTATCAGATTATCAGTTCTATAAATTATATAAATATAACTTATGTCTAATCTTTTCAATTAGAAACGCTTCGCACCAAAATTAATTTCTTCAGCAATAATTTCCGTTATATAATGTTTTGTGCTATTATCATCAGTCCATACACGAGTTTGAATTCTACCACATACGCATATTTGTAATCCTTTATCTAAGTGTTTTTCTGTAAAATCAGCAAGTTTAGAATATGCGACTATATTTATAAAATCTGCTTGTCTTTCCTCTCCTGGTTTTACATATTGTCTATTTACAGCAAGTGTAAAATTTGCAACTTTAGTATTGTTCTTTTGTGAAACTTTAATTTCTGGTGCTTTTGTAAGCCTTCCTAATAATATTGATTTATTCATAATTTTTTACCTTCCTTTCTAATTATTCCATTTATAATTAAATTTACTTGAATATTTTTTTAGTATTTTTACATTGATATCACAATAGTCAATAGATTCTTTTTTTGAAGTTGCATAAATACTAAAATTTGATTTTGTTATTACCTGTTCGATAACTCCTAACTTTAACAAAAATTTAGTCATACCAGCATTTTCCATATAATTTTTAATTGTTGCTGTATTTTCTTCATATAAATAGTCTCTTTTCATTACAGTGCAATCATAAATTCTATTACCGTTTTCATCTAAAATTATAATAGCCATTGCATCTGGATTTTCTAAGTAATTTTCTACTTGAAAGCTGCAATGTTTATGCTTTTTATATGTAAATGTTTTATATTCCATAATTAACCTTCCTTTCCTTAATCATCCTTTCTTACTACTATAAATTTTAAAATTTCATCTGTAATCCTATAAATTCTTTCTAATTCAACAATGCTTTCAGGCTCTGCCATAAATTCTATGATATAGTAGTAGCCTTCTTTATTTTTCTTAATTTCATAAGCTAATTTCCTTTTGCCGATATCTTCAGTTTTCTCAATTTCTCCATTTTCTTGGATATAGTTTTTTACTTTTTCTATTGCATTATTTCTACTTTCTTCGGAAATAGTAGAATTTAAAATCATTACTGTTTCATATTTGTTCATAATAAAATCCTTCCTTTCTTTTATGCAGCGATTTTAAACATTTCTTGTTTATTACGCTTTGCATTTTTTTGTTTCATTTTTCTTTGATTTGAATAATATTCTTCAAGATATTCCTCTTTATATGTTTCAATCTTCTTTTGGTGTCTTCTAAGTTTAAACATATTAGTATATTTTCTAATGTCTTTCTTTTTCATAGAAATTCTACGCCTATTTTTTATAGAGACAACAAAAAATGTCCCCAATATAATATTTCCGCCAACAATTCTATTAAATTCATCGTGAGGGGCATTTTTATTGGCAATGAGTGTAGTATTTTCATTTAGTTTAATTCTAAATAAATTCTCCCCAATAAATGCTTTGATATATTTTATACTTGCTGGTATTTTTACAACTTGTGCCTCTTTTCCTGGCATAACTAATAAAACTTTGATTTTCATATGTATTTCCTTCTTTCTTTTTTATTATTAAGAAAAAGACAGATTTCTCTGCCTCTTCTTGTTATGCAGCTTTTTTCTCTGCTACATTATTTTTGTTTATAAATATCGTTTTGTATCCTATTATAGTAGGTTTAATAATTTTGCAATTATCTTTATTAGTATAATCTGCAATTTTGAGGAAATTGCCCTTTTCTACCTTTGATACGATAACTTGTGCATTTTCTGCGTAATTTTTTATAAAGTCATAGTCGGCACAACTTTCATAATCATCAATAAAAATAGGAAAGTTAGCTTTTGAAATTTGATTAAACATATTAGCAAATTCTAAAGCAGTGGCAACTGTTTCTGATCTCGATAAATCAGATAAAGGAGTATTCTTATAAGTAATTATAAAATCCTCTTTTATTTCACCAGTAGTTTTTAGCACAGAATAGAATTTTATATCTACATCTTTTAAGTACTGTTTTGCTAATTTCATTTTTTCTTCAATATAAGAAATATACAATTTTTGAGCCACTTTTTTTGCTTTGTTTAAATCATCAATACATTTAGCATGTGTTTGTTTTTGTTTATTAAAATTTGAAATATCTGCTTTTGCATTTTTTATAGTATTCTCTTTTAGTGTAACTTCATTATTAAATTTTTCAATTTCTAACTTTTCATTTTCTAATTGTTTAATATTATCCTCTATAATAGTAATTCTTTTGCTCTTCTCAATAGTTGGATTTCCTTCTAATGCGTGGTATTTACATTTTTCAGTCGTTAATTTTAATTTTAAATCCTTTACTTGTGTTTCTAATAGATTTCTTTTATCATATTTTGAGATTAAGTCATTGTACATATTTGTAATAGTTTGTTTTTTACTTTCATCTTGTATATGCTGACCACAAGTAGGGCAGAGAGAGGATACACCTGTTTTTATTTCAAGATACTTTTTCTTACCAATTTTCATAGATGTTTCAAGTTCGCTAAATTCTGTTTCTTTTGATAAAATATCTCTTTCTAACTCATTTATTAATTTCTTTTGCTTTTCTTTATCAATAATATTTTGATTCGTGTTTAGATAAGAAAGTTCTTGTCTAGCAAGGGATAATTCCTCATCTTTTTCAAAAGTTTTTAGACTTGGTACTTTGCCATCTGCAATATTTTGAGCATATTCAATTTTCCCATTTAAAGCCATGATAGTATTATCAGATTTTTTTATATTTTCATTTAATTCTGTAATATATGTTGGTATATCTTTGGGTATTCCTTCTAAAATTTCTTGTTCATCTTTACTTAAACTTTTATAAACGATTTCCATTAAATTATTAGGACATATATCTGATAAATATTTGTCAACAAGTTCTTTTTGTTCAGCTGGCTTTTTAGATAAAAAGTATAACGGATTCACTATTGATAAAAATAATTTTTTATCTTTATAAACACTAATTAAATCTCTTTGAGTAACAGTTTTTCCATCTAAAGTAACAAAATTTTTGCTATTATCATATCTGTGTTTTGCACGAATTAAGATATGATCTATTCCTGCATTGTCCGTAAAATGCAATTCTCCATAAGAAGCATCACAATTTTTATTGATAAGACAGGCTTTTTCATCTCCAGTTAAATTAGTACCTAAAATAATATTGATAATTGCAAATAAAACATTACTTTTCCCAGAACGATTTTTCCCACTTATGCTTGTTATATCATAAAGTTCAGTTTCAAATGATTTTTTAAATTTTCTAAAACCAATGGTTTTTACATAATTAACTTTCATAGTTTTATCTCCTTTTTCCTTTCCTAGAGTAAGGTTTTCGTAAATCTTTTGGTAAAATCCAATCTTCTGTACCATCTTTGAATTGAACATGATAGTCCAAATAATAAGGATCTCTCTCAATTATTTTTGCTGGTACATTTTTATAAATTTTTCCATCATTTTGCCCTGTTCCATTTACAATAACCTTACTGCCGTTCTTAAATTCATTAAACATGGCAAAATTCTCCTTTTTATTTTTGTTTTGAGTATTTACTTTTATCTTTTATTCATGTATAATAAAATAAAGTTAAGATATGTAACTTGTAGGAATAGTAGTATGAGAGCTCCTGCTTATGCTGCTATTTTTTTTAGAGCTTTTTGGATAAACTCTAATTTTACTGCAAATTTAGTACTTCCAACATCTTGAACATCTAGTCTTACAACTGTCCCTAAATCACATTGTGATAATTCTTCAACATATTCTGGTTTAATGGCAATTTCAGAAACAGTATCTTTCATATCTGCAAACTCTCCCATAAAATATTCCTTTTGTTGTCCTTTATTTAATATATTTTTGCTAAAAGTTCGTAATAAAGTATAGCAATTATCAAGATTCATCTCTGTTGTATCGTTTGCTGTCTTTTCGCTTTTTTCCTGTTCTTTTGAATCTTCTTTTTTAGATTTACGTTTTGCTGTTTTTTTAGTTGATACTTTTGTTTCTTCTACAACAGTCCTATTATCTTGTATTTTTTCAGATGTTAAATCTTGTTTTGGGCTTTGACTAATAGAAGGAACAACCGTATTATTTACAGTATTTTGATCTAACTCTTGCTGTTCTACTTGATTATTCACATTTTGAGCATTAGTTGTGGATAATTTGTTTTGATTTTGAGTTGTTTGTGGAATTGGTTTACTTGAATTAAAATCTTCCTTTTTTAAAATATCTAAGACATAATTATTGAAAGTTTTTCCTAAGCTGTTTGCTTGTTCGATTTGTTTTAAAAATAGAGTATAATGACCTTTTATCGATTTTCCCTGTGCTTTTTGTAGTTTAATATAATCATCTAATTTACTTATTGATGTTTGGCCTGTAATTTTCATTAAAAAAATGCGATCTGTACTAACGCTAGGTATTAAAAATTTTAACCAGCCTATACGATTGCACGCACATTTTCCCAATGTATCTTTTTGTCTGTATTCGCATTCAGCACCTTTACATTCAATTTGTTGCCATCCGTTTTTTACTCTTTGTGTTGCTTGATTTGAGCCTTGCGGACATCGACATACTTCTCCACTTTGATTATATCTAACATATTTTTTTGATAATGGATTTTCACTAAAAAACTCAATATCAATACTTTGTTTTCCTTTGAATAATTTATCAAACTTTTCTACATAGGATTGCATATAAGCATCTTGTGTTTTTGCTATAAAATAGCCGTATTCTTTTACTTTGTTATCAATTTTTTCTCCATGTTGTACTCTACCAATAATAGGCAAATTTACTAATCTTGTTTGTTCCATTTTTTTAACCTTCCTTTCTTCTTATGCAGCAACTAATTCTTGCATACAGTATTGCTTTTGATTAATATTTGTTAAATTTACCGTGTATATAGGGTAAATTACACTGCTTATAACACAGATACCAACCTGCTCTTTCAAAATGCCTAAATCCATTAGTTGAGGAATTAACGTAGGTTTATATAAGCAATCTACAACAATTTCGTTTTCTTTTAGTAACCTACGATTTTGGTCTAGTGTTATATCTGCAAAGTGTGCTGTTTCATTTGTTTCTGGATCAATTCCAAATAGACTAAGTTGTAAATTTCCATTCTTGTATCTTGAACTATGAATAAAACAATCTTCAAATACCATTTTGTATAGTTCAAACCTAAAACCACTCTTCATAATTTAAAATCTCCTTCCATTATTTTTGTGTAAAAGATTTTTTGATAATCCTCCTTTCTTTTAATTTTGGGTAAAAAAAGAGAAAGTAAGTATTCTTAGCGATAGGGGGCTTTCGCTTTAAATTTCTTACTTTCTTTTTATTTAAGGCACAACAAATAATCTATATATTTATATCTGCCTAAATCCCAATTTTATGCTACATATAAAATGTAGATGTACTGCTATTAACTAAATTTTAATAGCTATGCCACAAATATTTGTGGGTAGTTATAGAAAAATCTATAACATAATCTTTATACACACTTCTATTTTATAGAGTTTTTTTTGAAAATTCAATAAACGCAAAAAAAAAATTTTTTTGCTTGATTTTTAGGACTTTTTTTAGATTTTTTATAGGGAATAAAAACTTTTTTTAAAAGAATTCTTGTTATCCTTACTGCAAGAATACTTTTAGCAAATATAAAAAATTTTGCTTCAACATTCCTATTTATCATCAAACTTTATAAAATAAGAGCAGAGAGGAGGATTTATATGGATAAATATTATTTTACTTATTGGATAGCTAAATATGGTAGAAAGAAATTTGAAAATCTAGAAAAAAAGATTTGTAGGAAAATAACAGTACCTCTAAAAATAAAAAGAGGTTTAGAAACAGATGAGTACTTATTTCATTATTTCTTTATAACCTATTACACTATTGCATTACATTACTTTGGTTTAGATACAAAACAAATTGCTATGATGATAGATATTGCATTTGTACCAGGAACATCAAAATTATTTCCACCAGAACATATATTAAAATTACAAGTAGATGTTATTCCAGAAATAGAGAAATATATTGAAAATGATTTTAAGTGTTATTAGTCTCATACGAGTTACTCTATATATGATATATAGAGTAATATTATAACAATAAAAAAATGTAACATAAGTACACTTATGATACATTCATAATCCATTTTCGACAAAATTCACTATAAAAATGTAACATAAATGAGTAAAATGATATTGAAAAAATGTAACATAAATGAAAGGGGAGAAAAGAGATGATAGAAAAATTTGTTGAATATATGAAAAGAAAAAGTTTATCAGAAAATACATATAATAGTTACGCTAATGATGTGAAAATATTTAAACAATATTATGAAGATTCCTATGGTGAAGAATTAAATACTCTTGTTCATGCAGATATAAAAATGTATTGCAATTTCTTGTTAAAAGATAATATTTCAAGTACAAGCATAAATAGAAAACTTGCAGCATTGAAGCAGTATAATTTATTTTTAATAGAGGAAGGCATACAGAAAGATATTGTTATATTAGACAAAGACTATATAAAGATTCAAAGATCAATGATAAATAAGATAATTCCATCAGTACAAGAAATAAACAAATTAAAACATTTTGCTTGTAGAGATGAGAAAAATGCTAAAAGAGATTTTTGCTTTTTATCAATACTTATCTATGGTGGACTTAGAGAAAGTGAAATAGTTACAATAAGATTAACAGATATAAAATTAGAAGAAAAGTTTATTAACATTATAGGAAAGGGAAACAAGTTTAGACAGGTAGTAATAAATAATTTAATGTATGATGCTTTATCAGAATACATAGAAGAAAGAAAATCAATAGATACTATCAATCCTTATTTGTTTGTAGGACAAAAAAACAAAAATAGCAAGGAGCCACTTAATAGGAATTTTTGTAATAGATTATTAGATAAATATAAAGATTTATGCAAAATTGAAAAATTGCATCCTCATATGTTAAGGTCATTCTTTTGTTCGAATGCTCTGCATAATGCTGGATATAGCATAGACCAAGTTGCAAATCAAGCAGGGCATAGTAGTCTTAACACTACAAAAGGGTATCTTGTTACAAATCAAGAAGATCTAATTTCTTTAGCTAATAAATTGTAGTTTTATATTGAAAAATAGTAGGCTTAAAACCTACTATTTTCTTGTTATTACTCATACATGTAATTTATCTTTGACTTTTTTAAGTACCTTCATCTATCTCTATATAAGCATTTTTTACTATCCCGTTTTCATCAAAATCTATTTTAAGTCGATAAAGTGTTGTACTATAACATTGCCCCCAAAACCATTCTTTACGTATGTACCCTGCATAATAACCATATGTATAAAAAGCATAATCTGTATGAAAAGCTTTTTTATCAGTAATTTTATATAATGGCTCTCCTAATAACTCAACAACAGCTTCTTCTGATAATCCTATAAGGCTTTTATTATCAATCATTTCTTTTATTTTTATATATGAATTATCAATTATTTCATTTTTGTAAGTATTTAACATAAAAAATGTGCAAGTTATAATAATTACAATTAATATTATTTTAAATATTATACTTATAGATTCTTTTTTCAATATCCATATAGTAATAAATAAAGCTAATACTAATACTACTTGTTCTATGTGCTTTATAAATATCATAAAAACTATCCCTAAAATACTAATAATAATTTCCATCTTTAACTTCCTTACAACTTACTATTTGTCTAGTTAATTATTTTCATTTTTAGATAAATCATCTATTATATTATTATATCTAATTATTTCTTTTGATAAATCCCCATTTTTAGTACTTTGGTTCATAATATAAGAACAAACATTATTTAAAGCATTTCTTATTTCATCTGGCGAATAATTTTTATCTTCTATCATAACATTTGCCTGCTGTAATAAATTTTGTTTTTCTATTGAAAAGTCCTTTTTAAAGTTCATTTTTTTGCTCCTTTTATAATTGATATTCTTTGTATAATATAACACAAAAGATAGCAATATTCAAATGCTATCTTTCTATTTTTTTATTCACATAGCTTCTTATTGTACATAAACACTTATAGTACATTTTTAATTCTTCTTTATCACTTCTATCGATAATATTGTGCATATTTTCTGTTATTTGTAATTTATTATTTTCACCTTTACCATATAGAATATAGTCTACATCAACACCAGTTGCTGAAGCAATCATATCTAATGAAGATAAACTAATTAAAAAATCGCCACGTTCTACTTGTCCAATGTGCCTTTCCGTTAAATTACATCTACTACCAAATTTTTCTCTTGATTCTTCGAAAATTTCTTCCCTAACTTTTCGTATCCTAGCTCCAATCATTACTTTATCTAATGCCATCTTATCCCCCCTTGAGTAATGTATTTATTTAAGTATATTTTACATTCTTTTTCAAAAACATTGTATACTTTATTACTGTATTTTTTTGTGCTTTGTCAAAGTATGTCAAATTTTGTCAAAACACACTATAAGTGCAAGACAGGGATTTCGCCGTTTTTAAAGTTACAGGTTTCGATAAAAACACGGCTAAAATTCGACAATTTTTTTATTTGTTGTACTTTATACTTTTGACAGGGCTAATGTACCTGTTTTAAGTAACATAATGCAGAAGATGTATTGTAGAGATACTTAAGATGATGCTTTATATGTTTACACAGGACATTATGCCCTTTTTTGTAAATAAGAACTAAACTAAAATCAATTTTTTGAAAGGAGGTTTTTATTTTTGTGTTCCTTATAACAGGAATGTTAGTCCAAATTTGATATTTGGGAGGAACACTTATGTTAGAAAATCAAAAAAGTGTAAATGACAAAAGGTTTGATAGTTACCTAAATAAAATTATCATTTTCACATCTAAAAAGTATTTCAAAAGGCAAATGAAAATTGCAAATAATGAAAAAATTATTGTAGATGATGAAGACTATGCCTCATTTCTACAGAATTTTCTTATGGTTAATTGTGCCTTTTCTACTGTTGATGATTTTGAGGAGAATACAGAATTAAATAATGCCTTGCAATCGCTGTCTGCCATTGAGCAGTCGGTGATTTTTTTGCTTTTTAAGGAAGAATTAAATCAAGATGAAGCAGCTAAAATTTTAGAAATATGCTCAAAATCAGTAAGTAGAATTAAATTAAGAGCCATAGAAAAATTAAGAAAATATTTGAAAGGAGATTTGAAAAATGAAAAATAAAACACTATATGAATTAGGTAAATTAGCACAGAAAGGTAATGAAATGGCCATGATGGAAATTATCGAAAGAAAAAAGCAAATGCTAAAAAGATACAGTTTTGGAGATGAAGATACATATCAATTTATTATTTTAAAAATGATTGAAGGAATAAAAAATTATAAATTTTAAAAATTTTTTCATCTCGGTAGAATTTTAAAAATTAAAAGGATCTATATATAAGGAAGGGCAAATTTTAAAGGAAGCACTATATTAGAAAAAAGACAGGTAGGACATGCTCTTATCTGTCTTTCCTTAATTTTATGAAAGGAGAATATAAAATGTTTTTAAGATTTGTATTATTAGGGATAGCTTTTATTGTAATCTTATTCATATTTGAATTTCTTATACCAAAAATAAAATTAAAAATTAGATTACATAGAGAGTTAAAGATAAAGAAACAAAGAGAAGAAGCATTTAGGAAAAAGATGAAAGAATTAGAAATTAAATAGGATTTCTAATAGTTTTGTCATTTCTAAAAAGTGTCGACAAAAAATTAACCAAAGGTGGAATACATGGAAACATCAAAAGAAAATATTATAAATTTATTTTATGCTGAGCATTTAAAAGTAAATGAAATAGCACAGGAATTAAATGTTTCATCAGCATATATAACAAAGGTAATAAAACAGGATAATAGGTATTTACAAGAAAAGGAATATAGAAAATCCTTATCAAAAGCAAAACGAAAAATTTCTCAAAATAACTTTATTAAAGCTAAAAGAGAAAGAAAACGAATAGAAGATAATTACATGATTTTACAAGAAAAACATAAACAAGCATCCAAGGAATTATCAAAATCAAGATATTTAACAAATGAGAATTTTAGAAAATGGAATACTAGTGCCTATAAATATAACCCTTCAAAAAGGCGATATGAATTTGACAATAAACTTGGTCGATCTTATGCCATACCAAAATATATAAAGGAGAGGTAAAAATAATATGGAAGAAAATTTGTTAAAAATATTTAAGTTGGCTGATACGTTAAACGAAAAACAAAATAAGGTATATGCAGAAATTAAATATACAGCTGATGATAGAAAAAGACTAATAATATCCATTATATCAAAAAAGGATTTTTGTTATTTAGAAAGATGTGAAATTCAATTAGCTAGAAATCCTTTATTAAAATGGAATAATATCATTGATTTATTTAAAAATTATGTGGGAGGGTGTAATAATGAATAAAAAGGATTCTGTCGCTTATGCTCAAATTACATTAAATTATATGCAAAGTTCAAAGTATGATGGAGAAATTAACCCAGAAACTTTTGGTGTTGAAATGAGACAAGCGTTTAAATTATATCCTCGTAGCCTTGTTTTAACCATTGCAGATGCACAAATCAAGGCAGCTAAAAAAATAAATGCTAAGAAAAATGGAAGTGGTAACATTGTGCGAAAATGAAAAAGATGAAATAAAGTACTATGAAATGTTATTAAAAGATTATCCAGATATTATAAAAGTAAATACATTAAGAGAAATTTTACCAAAAACAGGTAAAAATAAAATATATAAGTTATTGCAAGATAAAAAGATACATTCAAGAAGAATTGGAAGAGACTATTACATCCCTAAGATCAGTGTTATCAAGTATTTTATGGAAAAATAAAAAAGAGTTCTTCAACATTGTTAGGCAAGTTAGGATTATGTTATAATCATTTTATGTGATTAGATAAATTTAACTTGCTTTTTAAGAAAGGAGAAGTATGTTAGAAGAAGCAAGATATCAAAAATTAATTAAAAGGATAAAGGATTTAACAAGGAAATATGGAATATCAGAAGATATTTCTTATTCTTTACAGGAAAAAGATAATATATATCAATGTGTAATCAGATATCAGAAAAATGAAAGATGGAATCAATTATGGTCATCTACTGGTTTAAAAGTAGAAAAGGGAAATTTAAGAAATGCAAAAAAAACAGCAGAAGAAATAGCTAATTTATTTAAACAAACGGTAAGAGAAAATAATATTGAAAGAAAAAAACAAAATATTGATATTATTGATTTTCAAAGTATAGTTGAATTAAACACAACGAATTATAATACAAATAAAACAACAAAGGCAGATTGGGATTTTTACAAATACATGGAATTTTGGTTGTATAAAGTAATTAAAAAGTCAGTAGATTTAGATACATTTAATGGTTATGAAAGAAATGTCACTAGGAGAATGAAAGACTATTTCATAATGGATGAACACAAAAAAGCAGTAAAAGAGATAACCGCAGATGACTTAGAAGATTTTTATGATTATTTAAGAGACAATAATTTAAAAAATTCAACCATAGATCACTATAATGATAATATTAGTAGTGCTTTTAAATATTTATTAAGGAAAAAAGTAGTACGATACAATCCAACTGATTTAATTGAGCCAATTACTGTAGAAGTAGTAGAAGTAAATACTTATAATAAAAAAGAAATATCAGAATTATTTGAAATTTTAAAAGGAGATCCCATAGAACTGGCTACATATATTGATGCATATTACGGATTAAGAAGAAGTGAAATAATTGGATTAAGAGAGCAAGTATTTGATTTTGAAAATGATAACTTTATTATTAATCATGTAGCAATACAAAATGATGGAAAAAATAACAAAGAAAAAGTATATTTTAAAGATAAAACAAAATCAAAAAAAGGTTATAGAAGTTTTCCGTTATTCCCAGGAATAAAAAGAATGATTTTAAAAAAACTAGAAAGAATTGAAGAATGTAAAAAAATTTTTGGTAATTCGTATAATCATAAATATGATGGATATATTTTTGTCCATGATAATGGAGATATAATACAACCCAATTATTTTACAAAAAGATTTGATAAAATCATAAAAAGAAATGGCTTGAAAAAAATAACACCTCATGGATTAAGGCATAGTATAGCAACTTTATTACATTTAGAAGGAGTAGATATTAGAGATTTACAAGATTGGTTAGGGCATCAAAATATTAGTTCTACTAATAGATATACTAGAAGTGATTACAAGAAACAAGTTGCGACTGCTAATGTTGTAGCAAAAATATTTGGAGATTTTAATATTGATATGGAGAGTAAAAAAACAAAAAGATTTATTGTTAAAAAAAAGAATATTCATACCCCACATATGAATATTCCAAGTAATTTAGGTGGTTTATAGTTATTAGATTTTGTTAGAGATTTTGTTAGAGAAATTCTACCAAAACTCTGAAAATGGTGAGCCAGGAGGGGTTCGAACCCCCGACCCCAGGCTTAGAAGTCAATGACTTCAACTTTTACCTGTTCACCTTCTCTTTTAACTGTCATCTATTATACCCTATAAAATAAGGGCTGTCAAGAGATTTTTTTGAAAAAACATTGATATTTTGCGAAAGCAAAAAAATAAAAAATCTAAAAAGTTTTTTAGATATATTTTAGATAAATCCACAAAAATCATGAAAAAAACATCAAATTTTGATAAATTTAATTAAAAATTTTAGATATTTAAAATGCTGATTTGCTTACTGATTACTGCATTTTAAAGATTTTAAAAATATTTTTTGAAAGGAAGATTTCAATGTTTTGGTTAGGATTAATAATTGGACTTGTATTAGGTGCTAATATAAGTCTTTTTTTGTATGCAATTATTTTAACTGGAAAAAGATCAGATGAGGCTTTGGAAAGGAGGAATATAAAATGATTTTAGCGAGTTTATTATCAAGTAGTAGTTTTATAATGACAAATAAGATATTGATTAAAGCAGTTGGAACAGATGCAGCAATAATATTGGGAGAATTATGTTCTGAATATAATTATTGGGAACAAAGAGATGAATTATTAAATGGAAAATGGTTTTATTCTACAAGGGAGAATATTGAAGATAATACTGGATTATCAGAATACAGACAAAGAGTAGCCATTAATAAACTGATAAAAATAGGATTAGTTGAAACTAAAAAAATGGGAATACCTTGTAAAATATATTATAAATTAAATGAAATGAACATTTTAAATTGTTATAGAGATACACAAGAAAACTTGCTGAAAAGCCCTAAAAATTCAGTACCTAAAAATTTAGGTAACAAGAACTTAAAAAGTGATGTAACAAGAAATGAAGAAATTGAACAACAAGACATTGAAAATTTTGACATAAATAATAATAAAAATAAAAATAATGAAAATCACACACACGAGCTTTCGCCAATCGAAGAAAAAAAAGAATATGCTACCCAAGTGAAAATGACAGAAAAAGAATATCAAGACCTAATTGATACTTATGGTGAGAATATGACAAAACAATTAATTGAACAATTAAGTTTGTATAAACAAGCTAAAGGAAAAAGCTACGAAAGTGATTATGCAGCTATACTCTATTGGGTTACTGAAAGAGTAAGAGAATTAGAAAAAAAAGATGCAAATTATAAAGAATTCAAAAATAGAAAAAGTACAAATATTAATAAAAAAACAAATTTTGAACAGAGGGATTATCCCCCTGATTTTTTTGATTCTTTATATTGCAATTAATAATTGGAGGTAAAAAAGTTTATGAAAAATTTAATAAAAAAGTATTATGAAATGGATAATGAGGTCAGAGATGACCTAGAATTATTATATATTTATCAAACATTAATTTCTTTGTTTAGTGAGTATGAAAATGTTAAAATTAATACAATTGGAGATTTAGAAAAATTAATGCACATTATACAAAAATGTATGATTATAACTGATTTTTCAGCAGATTGTATTGTTACAAATATGCTTGAAGTTTTAGAGGCACAAGATATTACAATAAAAGACTTATATGACTTAGAAATAGATGATTTATTAGAGGTTTTATTTACAGATGTTGAAGATGATAATGATGAAGATTGTCAAAATGAAAACTTACAAAATAATGAGGATAATAAACAAGAAATTCTTTCAGAGTTTTCTTATGGAAATTATTATTGTATATTCTGTCAGAACCGAGATAAATATTTATTAATTATAAATAAAGGCGAGAATTCTGATGTAATAGTTATAAATAGCATTAATGAAATATTTGATGGAACTTTTCAAAGAAAGTTAGCAGAGTTAAAATTAGATGAATGATTTAACAATATCTAGCACATATAAAAAAATTGAATATTATTTATATAATTATGATTTTATTGATGCTAAAATTAATATTCTAAAAACAGAAATGTCAGATTCAGAATATAATCAAAATTACACCAGATGGATAAAAAATAAAAGTAGTAGCCTTGAAGATTTAGTAATAAGAAATATGGATATTGAGAGAAAAATTTTAAAACTTAGTAAGTGGAAAAAATTAATTGATACTACTTTAAAACGATATGAACAGACTAATCAATTATTTTATAATTTCATCCACTTAAAATATTTTCTTAAATTTGATTCTTCTGCAATTGAAGAAAAGTTAAAATTAAGTGAGAAAGAAAGAAAAGATATACAAGCAAAAATTTTGCAGTATATCTTTTCTCTTGCTATAAAAAATAATATGCTAAAGGAGGTGAACACTTAGAAATATAAAAAGGAAGGAGTTGATGCCAATTTATAAAAAAATTAAAGAAAGGAAAAAATATATGGAAAAAACAATTAGTATAGATATTTCAGAAGAAAATGGAAATGTTTATATTTCAGAAGATGGTTCATCTGGGGCTGTTTATCCTATAGATTTTTCTAAGGGTAGCGAAAAAATTATTGAGGACATCCAAAAAGCCTTCAATACATATATAACTTCCTATTTGAATTATGAATCTGAAAAAGAAAATGACTATGAGATATAAAAGAAAGGAGAATTTCTATGAAGTTTTATAGAGTTATTTATAAAAGTGTCTATCTTGAAGAAGGTGAAAGTATTGTAGAAGTACACACTTTCCAGAATAAGAATTTAGCTTTAAATTATCTAAAAAGAACAATTGAAGAAATCAAAAAGCAAGTAGAAGATTTAGAGAATTACTGTGTAGAAGAAGATGAAAAATCATATGAAAGATATTTAGAAGGTAGAAGTTCAGAAGATGATGTTGCTATATGGATAGAAGATGGTGAATTTTATGATGAAAAAGAACTTCAAGAAGAACAATTAATTCAAAATAAAAGTGAAAAGGAAAATGACTATGAGATGTAATAAGATTTTAGGAATACTATTAATTCTTATTTTTCTCATAGTCTTTTTTTCATGCTTTTATTTTTTTCTAAAAGACTTTTTTGAATTAAAAGAAAGTGATGAAGATACACAAGAATTAATTGATGATGCAATTGAAATAATTGATGATTCAAAAGGTGAAGATGAAAAAAAATCAATTAATTGGGAATATTTAAAATCTATAAATAAAGATATTATAGGATGGATAGAGATTGAAAATACTAATATTAATTATCCAATATTGAAAGATACTGACAATTTGTATTATTTAAAACATTCTTATAATAAAAAGTATAATAGTAATGGTTCTATATTTACATTAGATAATGAACCATTTAAGATACAAGAAACACTAATTTACGGACATAATATGAAAAATAAAGCAATGTTTTCTCAATTAAGCAATTATTTAGATAATGACTTTCTATATTCACATAGGAATATAAAAATCTATACACCAATTCAAAATTATATTGGTACAATTTTTAGTTGCTATTCTATAGGAATAGAAAATGAAGATAGTAATATAAAATCTTTAGATTTTAACGAAAAAATAAAATACTATAAAAGTAAGAGTAAAATCAAAATCGAATATACGGATGAAATAAACAAAATTATTAAATTATCCACTTGTTCATATATAAATGCAAGAACACATCCTACAAATCAAAGATATTATATTATTGCAAATCTTATTCCTACGGAATAGAAAATTAAGTCTAACAAGTGTTAGGCTTTTTATTATGGAGGTGCTATGCAAAAAAAAGATTTATACGATATTGCTCTTGATGAGATACATTTACAAGATAAAAGGCGACAAGAAAAAAGAGATCAGGAGGCAAAACAAGAAAATGAAGGTGAAAAAGAATCACCTATTTATGAATACTAGGAAGGTGCTTAAATGTTAAAAAAAATATTAAATAAAATTCAAAGATTAGAACAACAAAAACAAATTAAAGTTGATAAACAATCTCAAATACAATCAGAGATTGATGAAATTGATGTAAAATTAAAAAAACTATATACTTTTAAAAGAGATTATGAAAAACTAGAAAATAATTCTACAGAGTATTTAAACAATATAAAATAAAAAAATTGTAAAAAAGGGCTGACTTTTTCATAAAACCACGCTATTATTAAATTAAAGGAGTGATGAATTATGAGAAAGTTTTTAATTATAATATTTATGTCTTTAATTGCAAGTAGCAGTTATTATGGTTTAATACCTAAAAAAGAAGAACAGGAAAAAGATTTTCAAAATACAGTACAGGAAACAATACAAGAAAATTTAGTTCAAAATGAAACTATAGAAGATACGCCAAAGGATATAACTAATGAATCAGAAAATATAGTTGAACAAAAAGAAGGTTTAGAAACAAAAAAAGTAATACAAGAAAATACAAAGCAAAATGAAAAATCAAAAGATACAAATATTAATAATAAAAGTGAAATACAAGAAACAAAACAAAAAAATAACGAACCAAATAAAACTACAGCAACTAATACAAAACAAACAGAACCAAATAATCAAAATAATGCTCAAACAACATCACCTAAAGAAAATCAAAACACAAAAAAAGTTGATTTATCAAAATATATGTATTATGAAAAAGCATCTGATGGAAGTTACAAGGCTTTTATGGTAGATAAATCAGAATTAAACAATTTAAAAGCATTGATTGATAATGTAATTAATAAATTTGGATACAAAAATATTAAGGTAATTCCAGATAGTTCGTTAGTAAAAGATGGAACAAGATATTTCACAGCAAATACTACAAATGTAGAAAATGAAGTTTATGATAGTGAAGGATTTAATATATATTATTATGCAGTAAAAGAATATTTGATTTCACCAAACGGAACTGAAAGATATTTTCAAACACGATCTTATATAAAAGTAAAATAATTAATATGAATTAAAATATAAGGAATTGGTTTTAAACCAGTTCTTTTTTTATGGAGGTAAAAATGATAAGAAATTTAAAAACTAAAATGATAGCAACATTGTTATTAACAATTATGCTTATTTCAAATATCATACAACTTGTTCCATTATTGGAAAGTAATGCAGCAAGTGTAGGAGATTCGATATTTATAGAAAGTATTGGTACAGTACAATATCATTTACAAAGTCATGCAACAACAAGTGGTGGTTATGTAATTACACATCTTGCAGGATACCACGATAATGGAAAGTTTTATCCAGCATATTGTTTAGACCACGATTTACATGGAGTTGAAGATGGTAATGGATATAATGTAACACTAACACAATTATTAAAAGATACTGAAACTTACAATAAAGTATGGAGAACAACTGTAGCAGGATACCCATACCATACTGCTGATGAATTAGGTGTAAGTGATTGGACCTATGCTTATCAAGCAACTAAAATGGCTATTTATTGCGTAATGGGTCAAGCGAATGTAAATGATTTTTATGCAACCGATACTATAGGACAACAAATAGTCGACTTGATAAAAAGATTAGTAAACGAAGGAAATAATGGTTCTGCAACATATAAAACACCAGTAGCAGAAATCACTAAAGTAGGAGATGTTACATTAGATGGTAATTATTATATACAAAAATATAATTTAACAACTAATTTAGATTTATCAGATTTTACTTTAGCAATTTCAAATTTTCCAAACGGAACTATTCTTACAGATTTAAACGGAAATGCTAAAAATACTTTTAATGCAGGAGAACAATTCCAAGTAAAAATGCCAAAAGATGAATTTGAAAAACAAGATATTAATGGAAGAATAAGAGCAACAGTCAAAACAAAAGAATATGCAATTTTTTATGGTTCAAGCTATAATGCTCAAACACAAGATTATGCTCTAACGGCTGATCCAATTTCCTTAAATAGTTGTTCATCAGATTTATCAATAAAAAATAATAAATCTTCTATAAAAATTTATAAATATAATGAAGATAAAAGTGCGCCTATTAAAGATGTAACATTTGAATTATTAAAAGAAGATGGTACAGTTATTAAGACAGTAAAAACAGATGAAAATGGAATAGCAACTTTTGACAAATTATATAAAGGTAAATATTTTGCAAGAGAAAAAGATACTGTGAAAGGTTATTTGTTAAATGATGAAACAATAGAAATATCAGTTGACTATGCTAGTACCACAGAGGCTACTATGATGAATAAAGAACCAACTGGAGAAATAAAACTAATAAAAACTGATAGTGAAACAGGAAATCAAGATAGAGCAGATAAAACTAGCCATCATGGAGATGCAACTTTAGAGGGAACAGAATATACATTATATGCACAAGAAGATATTTACAATGTTGCTAAAACAATAAAATATTTTTCTAAAGATGATGTAATAGCAAAATATATTTTTAATAGTTATGGAAATGCTGTAGTAAAAATAACAAATACATCTACCACAGCTAAACTAGAAAGCAAAGAAAATGTATTAAAAGGACTTCCTATGGGCTTATACTATGTAAAAGAAACTGTTGTACCACAAGGATATTTACAAGATGGTAACACACATTCAATTGAATTAAAATACAAAGATAAAAATACACCAGTAATTAAAGTAGAAAAAACATTAACTAATGATGTAGAAAAAGGAAGATTTGAAGTAATTAAAATGTCATCAGACACCAATACCACAGCACCAATAGTTGAAGGAGCTGAATTTACAGCTATTCTTACAAAGTATGTTGATTATTACGGAAGTTTTAATGAGGCATTAAAACATTTAAACGAATTTGCAGAGGATGAATATTCTATATTTAAAACAGAATCTAATGGACACTCAATAAGTGGTTTATTAGCATACGGAAAATATACTGTAAATGAAACATATTGTCCTTCAAATAGAATAAATCCTGTAAAAGAATTTAATGTTGTTATAGATAAAAATAGTAATGGTCCACAAAAAGAATTAATAGAAAATGATACTCCTTTTAAAAGTTATATAAAAATGATAAAGAAAGACAAAAAATCTGGAAAAGATGTAACATTTTCAAATACAACTTTTTCACTATATAAATTAAATGAAGAAACAAGAGAATGGGAAAGAGTATCTTGTAAACTAGGTAGAGAAAGTTTTGATACTTGGACTACTGATGAAAATGCAATTGCATATACTGAAACAAAACTTGATGCAGGAACTTATAAAATTGATGAAATAAAAGTTCCAGATGGATATTTGCAATTAGATGAAGAATGTACTTTTGAAGTAAATAGAGATAATCAAACATTAGAATATGACAAAGATATGGATGCTTATATTACAGTAGAGGTTAAAAATGAGCAACCAACAGGAACACTAATCATAGACAAAAGTGTAGCAATTAGACAAGATATTGATACTTCACTTGTTGATATTAGCGATTTATCAGGAATAGAATTCAAACTTACAGCAAAAGAAGATATAATTGATTATGCTGATGGAAGTATAATATACAAAAAAGGTCAAGAAGTTAAAACATTTAATGTAGATAAAAATGGGAATTACACTATAGCAGAGTTACCTATGGGAATATATGAATTACAAGAAATTAAAACATTAGATGGTTTAGTTTTGAATGATGAAAAATATGAGATTAAATTTGAACAGAAAGATTTAACAACTAAAGTATATGAAGATAGAAAAGATATTGTAAATGATACTACTATATTTGAATTTTCTAAAAAATCAATAACAGGAGATGATGAACTAGAAGGAGCAAATTTACAAGTTATTGATAAAGATGGAAAAATTATAGATGAATGGACTTCTGGAAATAAAACGCACAAAATAGAAGGCTTAAAAGTTGGAGAAACATACACATTAAGAGAAACAATTACTCCTAATGGATATGTAAAAGCTACAGATATAGAATTCACAGTTGATAATACACAAGATATTCAAAAAATAGAAATGATTGACAAAATAGTTGAAATGACTAAAGTTGATATTGGTGGCGAAGAATTAGAAGGTGCAAAAATTCAAGTATTTGATAAGGATAATAAATTAGTAGATGAATGGGTATCTTCTAAAGAACCACATAGAATAAATGGATTAGTAGAAAAAGAAACATATACACTTCATGAAGAGGTTGCAATTGAAGGGTATGTAAAAGCTACAGATATAGAATTCACAGTTACAGAGGATAAAGAAACTCAAAAAATAGAAATGATTGACAAAATAGTTCAAGTTACAAAAACAGATTTAACAACTGGTGAAGAATTAGAAGGTGCTGAATTAGTTGTAACAGATGAAAATGGAAATGTAATTGATGAGTGGACTTCTACAAAAGAACCTCATAATATTACAGGTTTAGAGGAAGGAAAAACTTATACATTAACAGAAAAAACTTGTCCTTATGGATACGAACAAGCAGAAAGCATAGAATTCACAGTTACAGAGGATAAAGAAACTCAAAAAATAGAAATGAAAGATATGCCTATATTAAAAAATATTAGAATTATAAAAGCAGATAGTTCTACTAAAGAAATAATAAAAGACAATTTCAAATTCGGAATCTATGAAGATGCAGAATGTAATAAACTTATAAAAGAGGTTGCATCAAATAAAGAAGATGGAACAGTTACATTTGAAGATTTACGCTATGGAACATACTATATTAAAGAATTAAAACAACCTCATGGATACCAATTGTCAAATAAAGTTTTAAAATTAGATATAAATGATAAAGGTGTATTCATTGATGATGTTCAAATAGAAGAAAAAGATGATATATATAGCTTTACTTTCTACAATGATTTACTTCCAAAGGTTCAAACTGGTAATGAAATGAATTATATATTATTATCAACATTAATGGGATTATCATTAATTGGTATAACTACAGGAATTGTAGTATTAAAGAGAAAAAATAGAAAAGATAAATAGTTTTTGAGTGGGTACACCCCACTCTCTTTTCTTTAAAAAGAGGTGATTTTTATACGAACAAAGATTATTTTTAGCTTTGAAGATTTAAAAAATATTATATCTGAAAATACACAAATAGGAACTTCTTATTTACTATTGGATGAACCATATTTTGAAGATATAGAAAGACAAGTAAAAGCTGTTAGAGATATA
Organism: uncultured Clostridia bacterium; assembly: GCA_947628415.1. Classification (GTDB taxonomy): domain Bacteria; phylum Bacillota; class Clostridia; order TANB77; family CAG-508; genus CAG-269. The sequence continues at coordinate 44,531 of CANQZU010000002.1, forward strand.
TTTATAGAAATAAGTAAAGTTATAGAACCTATGAATATTGTAAAACAAATTAGTTTTAAAACAAAAGATAAATATACTACAAAACAAATTTATGATTTTGTGCAAATTTTAAGACAAACCTCAAATATTTTAGTTACTTTATTTAATGCAAAAAATGGAGTATGCAATATATTGTTTATAAGTAATAAAGAAGATTATTTATTAAAACAACATATTAGAGAATTTTTAGATTTGGAGGTGGATATAAATGGCTAAATCTAATGTTAGAATTGTTACAAGTATTGAAGGTTATAAAAAGTTAAAAGAATATATAGATAATTATATAAAAGAACATTCAGGAAACAAGGACTTAATTAATCTTTTAGATAAGATTGATCTGAAATACGAAAGTAATAGACAATGTTATTTAGGATGGAATGATTATAATTGGAATCAATATTCAAATGAAAATGTAGAATTAGTTATGAATGGTTTATTTGAATTAATAGATAATAACTATTCATATAGATTTTATAGGCTTGGTAGAGAAAATGATGATTACGAAGAATATCATTTTGATTCTACATTAGAAAGTGAAAAAAATTTAGAATATCCTAATATTACAAGAGAATTTGATGATAGATATATTTGTGATATTTTGCACAGAGAAAAGCAAAATGCTGATTTAAGTAAGGATGATTTCGATTATGAGTGATGTATATGAAGAAATATTAAGTCATTCTAATATTCAAACAATATTGGAACATTATGGATTAAATATATTTAAAAACAAGTGCCTCTGCCCTTTTCATAATGACACTAATCCATCTATGAGTGTTCATACTGGCAAAGGAATTGCACATTGTTTCTCTTGTGGAGCTGGTGGAAATGCTATTTCATTCATACAAAAATATGAAAGTGAAATAAATAATAATCCTATATCTTTTAAAGATGCAATGCAAAAAGCAATTGATATACAAGGCTTAAATATAACAATTCCATCTAGTAATTATATACCATTAACAGAAGAACAAAAACAATTTAAAAGGCAAACTGCTATATTAAGAGATGTATTGAATCTTAATGAAAGAAATCTAAAACTTAATAATTCTGAAAGCAAAAAAGCATTTGAATATTTAAAAAATAGACATATATCATTAAATACAATTAATTCTTTTTATATTGGATATGCTCCAAATAATAAAACATATATTACTGAAATATTAAATAAAAAATATGAAACGAAAGATTTAATAGATTTAGGTATTTCAAAAATAGATGAACAAGGTAATATTGTAGATGTATTTAACGAAAGAATAACAATACCTATTTTTGATGAGAATGGAAATCCTGTCGGTTTTGGAGCAAGGACAATAAATAATACTATAAAACCAAAATATTTGAATACAAAGGCAAATAAACTGTTCAATAAAAGTAATTTATTATTTAATTTTCATCAAGCAAAATCTTATGCTAGAAATGATGAAATAATAATAGTTGAAGGCTATATGGATGTTATAAGTGCTAAAGAAATGAAAATGGATAATGTTGTCGGAATAATGGGAACTGCCTTAACTAAAGAACATATTAATATGTTAAAGAAATTAAAGTGTGATATTATACTTTGCTTGGATAATGATGAGCCTGGCAAAGAGGCTATGGCAAGAGTTATTCCAGAATTACAAAAAGCTAATTTAAAAGTAGATGTTATAGATATTTCAAAACTTGGTAAATATAAAGACTTTGGTGATTTACAAATTGCAGGAATGTCAAGAAAAGAAATATATCAAGCGAAAATATCGGCATTTACTTTTTTAATGCAACAAAATTACATTAAGAATAATGAATTAACAGTAGAAAATATCCACAATATATATAATAAAATGTGGAGAGATGGTCTTATAAAAGACACAAAAGATATTTTAAATTTTAAGGAATATGTTATGAAAAATACAAATTTAAAGGATAATGAAATTGAGGATATAATAAATCCTAAAAAAATTGATAAATCAAATGAAAATATTATTGATAAGTATAAAGACATATTATTTTATTCTTATATAAAAGGACTTATTAAAAATTATGCTATTAAAAATCAAGATACTATATTATTAAAATATATAGAATCGGATAAATTGCGATTAGATTTTTTAATGAATTCTTTAAATAATACGGAGTTTCTAAAAGATGATGAAATTACTATTAATATAGGTGGTTATATAAGAGATTTTCTTTTTAAATCAGATGATTATATAAATTTCAAAAGTAATAAAATATTTATTTTAGATAATTTACTAAATCATGTTAAGACTTTTGATAATAAAGGTAATGAAGTTGATCTAAAACTTACAATAGAACAAAAAGAAATGGTAATAAAACAGTATAAAGAAAGTTTTGATGTGTCTATTAGAGAATATATTGAAAACAATCCAGATGAATTTGAAGAAATATTTATTGCAACCAATAGTGAGCAATTTAAAAAGTTATTTCCTAAAACTTATGAAGAAAATATGAGAGATTCTGCTATAAATAATTTTAAAAATCATGGAGTTATGGAGGCAATTAAATATGCCGCAGCTTTTTCCAATGATATAAAAGACAAATTAGACAGAAAATATGTAAATAACAATAAATTTAAAACATTGTTAGTTTTTAATAATAATAAGAATATACTTGGATTAACGATTGATAATATAAAAAAGGAAATTGAGCAGAATAAAGAAAAAACTTTAGAGAAAGAACAAACAAAAGAAGTACCACAAAAACCTATGTCTGTGTTTATAAATTTGTCTGGAAAAGAAAAAGAATCCTATCGAGGAATATATCTTCCAATAGATGAGCAAAATCAAGTATTTATACCAAAATCACTTTATAAAAAAGATGATAACAAACTTGAAATATTAAATAAAGAATCTAATAATGCAAGGATGAGTGAATATAAAATTGATAATAAAGGACAGAAGATGAAATTCTTTTCAAAACTAAGTTTAGAGGACTTTTATCATAAATATCTCAATCTATATGAAATTCAAATGGAAAAAGAGGTGATGGCTTAATGCAGGCAAGTAATAAATCAGATGCAACACAAGTTTATGAGGGTGCTGTAAAATCGTCAAAATCTGGAACAAAAGGTATTTTTAAGTATTTATTAAAACCACTTACTATATTTGCTTATCATTATTTTGTAGAAGGTATCCGTGCTGTGCAAAAAGATGGGCCAACAAAAGAATTAGAAAAACTCACAAATTTATCTTATGATGAAACAATTAGAGTAATGGAAAAATGTCAAAGAGATGGTATAAGAGTAGTTGCAAGTGAAAGAAAATTGGATTCAGATAATAGTGAATTTGGCAAGAAAAAATCAATGTATCAACAAAAAAGAATTACAAAATATGCTCGTAAAATAAAGCAAATGAGTGATTTTAAATCTAATCATCCTACAATTGCAAAATATATTGGATTAAATAAATTGATGAAAATAGCTGAACAAAAACAAAATGAACAAGTTAGAAAGCACAAGGAAAAGCATTTCAATATTTATTTTAATAAATCTAAAGCGAACTATATGGGTGATAGAATTGCTGATATTTTAGAATATAGAATGGGAATTTCAAAGGATTTATTTGATGAAGATTTAAAAGATGCAATTGAACAAATCAGAGAAAAAGGTATGAATTTAAACTCTCAACAATTAAGGAATTTTTCAGAGAAATTTAAACTACATGAGATGGGTGAAGTAGAAATTGATGAATTTACAAACGATTATTGTATTCATGAGATACCATTTGCATCATTTATGAATATAGAAGATGAATTAGAGAGTGCTAATATTCCTTATGGTGTAAAAATTATTACAAATGAAAATGATGAAAAAATAGCACATATATACTTTGAAAATAAACACTTAGAAAGATATAATGAATTAGGATTTAATACTGTAGGTCAAGTTCATGTGTATGGAAAAAATAACAAAAATCTTCAATGGAATATCAAATCAAAAGATGAAATAGTATCTTTCACTACTAAAACTGGAGAACAAGAAAAACAAACTTATGAAGTGTTGTCTGGAAAAGATTATATTATGAAAAGACAAGAAAATGAGTGCCTTTGGACTGTTTTAAAAGCTGACTTAAAAGAACTTGCAGAAAAAGAAAAAAAAAGAGATGTAGTGGGTAAAGATTTAGAAAGATTGCATACTTTTGAAGAACTAGAAAAATCTGTAGATAGTTCCCCTACTATTTCGGAAAATGTGAACAATATTGAAGTTAATTTCGACAATGATATTGAAAAAGAAGTAGGTGATTAAAATAGAAAAGATATTAGAAGTAGCTTATTTTAATATTGGAAATACTGAATATTATGAAGGTTATCATATAAAAGGTGAAAATTGGAATGGATGGGCTATGCCCTATTTTGAAAAAAGAATTGCAGAACTTATAAAACATAACTTTTCATCAAGAAATTTTCAAATAGTTTATGATAAATATACTGATTGTTATATTTTTAAAACAATTGAAAATGACAAAGTAATTCAAACTGATATAGCAGAAAAAAAAGTAATAAACACTAAGGATGGTGAAAAGCAATTATATGACTTTGGTTCTATAGGATGGACTTGGGATTCATATACTCTTGATGAGGCAAAAAAGCAATATAATGCTAATATTATCAAGAATAATAATGAAAAAGAAAATTCATTAGATTTTGAATATTAATTTTAAAGATTAAAAAGGATGGTGATGCTTATAATATGCTCGTAAAAAAAGAGAACAAAAGGTCAATTATACTATTATTAATAGTTTTTTTTATTATATTTTATTATATGATGAGAGTAACTACATTAGTAAGTGCTAATAATGGTAATTGGAATTTTGAATTCTTTTCTATTGCTCTTAATGAATTATATAAGTTAAACACTCCATTAGATATTCAAGGCAAAAATATTGCTATATCTTGTGGAGTGTCTTTTTTTGTTTTTATGATTTATGAAACATATAGATTACAAAATAAAAGAAATGTTCAAGAAAATACTTATGGTTCTGCTGAATGGAGAACCCCTAAAGATATTATAAAAAAAAGAGATAAGGATTTTGAAAATAATATGATTCTTACACAAACAGAATTAATTTCAAGAAATATGAAAGTTAGTGGTATGAATCGCCATGTTATCCTGCTTGGTAGACCTGGCACACGGAAAATCTCGCTATTATTTTAAGCCAAATCTATTAAATGCTAATCGGAAATACCATAATAGTAACTGATCCCAAATCAGAACTGCTTAGAGATTGTGGATATTCATTAAAGCAAAAAGGATATACTATAAAAGTATTAAACTTAGATGACAAGACAGTTTCCAACCACTATAATCCTTTAGTATATATTAAAGAATTAAAAACTTTTGATGAAGTATTAGAAAATACATCTCCACATCACAAAATCCAAGAGGATGATGTAATGATTTTAATTAATACTTTAATGGCTAATACTAAAAGTGAAAATATTGAAAATACAAGTGGAGATCCATTTTGGGAAAAAGCTGAAATGATTTTCCTTCAATCCTTATTTTACTATGTTATTAGACATTATGATAAACGACATCAAAATTTTACAGAAATATTAAAATTAATTCGTTTAAGTAATCCAGATGCTACAGGTGTTTCTGAACTAGATAGATTATTTAATAAATGGGCAAAACAAGAACCAGATGCTATACGGAGTTAAACAATATAAACATTTTAAAGTTGCAGCATCTGCTCCAAAGATGATGAGTACAATCATCATGGTAGCAACAGCAAGATTGGCAGCTTTTAATATTAAAGAAATTGCTAATTTAACTGATACAGATGATATGGAATTAGATAGAATTGGTATGCCTACAGATGATAATTCTCCCTTATTAAAAGAAATAAATGAATCTACTGGTAAAAACATTAAAAATGGTAAGATAGCTTATTTTATAGTAACAAAGCCTAGTGATGGAACTTTTAATTTTCTTGCTAGTATATTCTACACACAAGTATTTGCAATGATTGATGAAAATGCAAAAAGATGTGGTGGAAGTTTAGCAAATCCACTTGAAATTTATATGGATGAGTGGGCACAATTACGGAGAAATACCTCGTTTTGTAGAAGAATTAGCTTATCTTAGAGGATTAAATGTAGGTATTACAATAGGTTTACAATCACTAAGTCAATTAAAAAAGAGATATAAAGATAGTTGGGAATCTGTATTAGATTGCTGTGATACTACTTTATTTCTTGGGAGTAACTCCAAAGAAACTTTGGAATATATAGTAGCATTACTTCGGCAAAAAAACTTGGTATAAAAAATCTACTGGTAGAACTTTCTCAAAACAAGGTTCTAGCAGTACCAATTGGGATATAGTTCGGTAGGGAATTAGCGACATTAGATGAATTATCTAAAATGCCTAAAGGTCATTGTATTTTAATAATATCTACAATTGGAGCATTTTATTCTAAATTATATAATTTAAGTGAACATCCAAATTATTCACAATTGTATGAGCCTTGGGGTAATAATAATGAAAAATTATATAATCATAAGATAGAATTAGAGTATCAAGAAAATTCTGATTACAAATTGCTTTTTGATTCTGGATTGTCATTTGCAAAACCTATTGAGAGATTAAAAATAGAAAATGTAGATAAAAAGGAATTAAAGGCATTAATGAAAACTGGTGTTATCCAGTTTGAAGATTTAAAAATAAATAATTAAATATTTAAGAGATAGTCTATTTTTAGATTATCTCTTTTAAGTTTAGGAGGATTTATGAAAATATTAAAAAATAATAAAACATTAAATAAAGTTAAAGAAAAATTAACAGTTATAGGTGCAACTATTACAAGCACATTTATTCTTGCAAATTCTAAAGTTTTAGCAGCATCAAATACACAATCCATAGATGGATTCATTAATTTCGCTTGTGATTGGCTAACAAAAATCGGTGGTGTTATTGCATTAGTTGGTGGTGTTATGTTTGCGTTAGGATGGCAAAGAGAGGATGCAGAACGGAAAATCTCGTGGACTAATGACTTTAATGGCAGGATTTATGTTAGTTGCAATTGCACAATCTAAAAACATATTTGGATTATAAGAAGGAGGAAATTAATTGGATGCACTAATAAGAATTCTCTATAGTTTCAAATTTAGTGTTTTTGGAGTTGAATTAGATAGTGGAAATTTAATCGGTTCAGTACAAAAACTTACTAATTTTTCTAGTGTTCAAACTATTAATATTTGGAGTATTGGAAAAGTTGTAAATGATTGCATTGTTCCAGTAGCTTTGAGTTTACTAATACTTTTCTTTATTATTAATTTAATTAAGAAATCAATGGAAGTAGAAAGAATTTCTTGGGAAAGAATTGTTATGGCTTTTGTATCATTTTTTTTATTAAAATATTTCATACAAAATGGTTATGACTTTCTTTCTTCAATAATGAATATTGTAAATGACATATTTATTTCTGTTACTAATGCAATAAGTAATGGAAATACAAGTATAAATATTGCAGATACTTTAATAAATGCTGTTCCTAGTGGATTTGTAGATAAAATAATGACATACGGATTATATTTAATATTATTTATACCATTCATGACAACAATAGTTCAGATTTTAACACAGATTTTTTTAAGAGTTGTAAAACTAATTTTATGTTTTGCTTTTGCTCCAATACCAATTGCTCTTTCAGTAGATGATGATGGCAGAGGAAAAGCAATACAATATTTCTTATTTTCTGCAAGTGTGGGAATTGAGGCAGTTATTATTTATATAGCAACAAATATTTACGCAATAGGGTTGGCAGGTTTAAGTAGTACATTGGGTTCAACAAATGCTATTTCAACAATAGTGGCAATCCTATTTCTAAATGGTATGTATCTGGCAGTAATACAGTATGCAAGTCAATTTGCAGAACGATTAACAGGAGGTCATTAATATATGGATAATATAGAAATAACAGTATTTGATGAAATAAATGATTATAAAGAGAAAATATACTTCTTTAATTTTAGACAATGGGTATTTGCTATTTTAATTGTAGGATTAGTAATACCTACATATATACTTTTAAAGGATAGAATTGGTGAAGAAATTACAAGTTACATTGTAATAGCAATAGCAGGAATTCTTGGATTTATTGGATTTATAAAAATTCATGAATTACCAGCAGAACAAATATTGCCTTATTGGGCCAGACATTATTTCTTTTTTGCAAAACCTATTCATTATATGACAGATAAGGAATTTGAAGAATTACATCAAAAGAAAAATAAGAAACAAGCAAAGTCTAACAAAAAGAACAAAAAAGAAAAACCAACTAAAGCTGAAATTAAAGAGCTGAAAGCTAAAGAAAAACAAGAAAAGTCATTTAAAAAAGCTAATAAAAAAACAAAAAAGAGTAAACAAGAGAAACCTAAAAATAAAATAACTGAAACTATTGAGAAAAAAGAAAATAGTGAAAGTGAGTTAGCAGAGAAACTTTCTAAATTAACTAAAGAACAAAGAGATATTCTTTTTAAATTACTTGATAGGTGATATTTATGAAATTAACTAAATGGGAAAAATATTTTTTAAATTATTTTATGAAAAATTATAAAGCAAAATGGATGCAAGTTTATAATAACAAGCATCCATTTTTTGCTACTACAGTTGATCTTTTTACAATTTATAAAAGACACTTAAAAAATCAGCCACAAACTGGCGAAGTAACATATACAAATATGTTTAAAACACTTATTGAAGGAGAATGGTATTTTATTCCCTATCTCCTAGACAATGACAAGGAGGAATGATATTGTCAAAAATGAAAAAACAGAAAAATACAAAGCCAAAAAAAGAAGGCTTTTTAAGTAAATTATTAAAGAAACATAAACAAAATAAAATTGCTAAACCACATACAACTTCTCAAATTATGAGAATGTTTTTTAAAGATTTTAATGAAAATAATTCAATAATCCAGTTAGATGAAAACCATTATTCTGTATGTTTTGAGTATCAAGATATTTCCTTTGCTAAAGCTAATTATGAAAGCCAAGAAAGTATCTTTTTAAAATGGGTAGAGTATCTTCATTCATTTAATTATAATGACCATATACAAGTTATGTGCGCAGCAACACCAGTAAAAACACAAGATTATAAAAAAAATTATATATATTTATGTGAAAGAAAAAATGCAAACGAATCAAGGATTGCAAAAGAATTCAATAATCTAATAGAAACTTGCATTGGAAATAAAGATGAAGTTTTATGCGAAACTAGACAAATTACTATCACTACAAAAGCAGAAAGCATGAAAGAAGCACAAGATATATTTTTTCAATATCAATTAAGAACAGAAGAAAAATTCAAAGAACTAAAATCAAAAATACGAAGGGTTACTATTCAAGAAAGATTAGAACTTTTATATAATATGTTCCATACAACTCTCTTAAAAGATGATGGTATTAGTAATATTGTAGAATATTCTAAAAATAATAATTTAAGTGTTTATGATGTAATTGCTCCCAAAGATGATGTTTCTTTAAAAGAAAAAAATTATATAAGTATTGGAGATAAGAAATTTATTAGAGTTTTGTATGTTAGTAAATTACCTAAATCAATTACTCCTCGTTTTTATAACAGAATTACCACATTAGAAAATAGTAATATAATAACTACTTTAAATATTACACCTACCGATCCAGCAAAAGTTATTAGAAAAGTAAATAAGAAGATAAGTGGTATGAAAACTGAAAGACTTGAAAAAATCAAGAAAGCAAATAAGAATAATTATAGTTATGAGGCTGTAAAAGATGAAAAATTAGAAGATTCAATAAGAGATGCACAGGCATTAAGGGATGCTTTGCAAAAGAAAAAGCAAAAATTATTTACTAACAATATTTTAATATGTATTCAAGCAGATAATTTGGAGGAATTAGATAAAACTACTAAAATAATAAAAAGTATTGGAAATGAACATCTAATCTCCATATACAATTTAGATTGGCAACAATTAGAGGGAATTCAAAATTGCTTATCTTTTGGATGGAATAATTTACAAATGCAAAGGTCCTTAACATCAGAATCTACAGCGACAAATGTACCTTTTAATACAAAAGACATAATGCACGAAAATTCAATTTATTATGGTGTCAATCTTGTATCCAAAAATCCAGTATTTTGTGATAGAAAGAAACTTTTAAATGGAAATCGGATGTGTTCTTGCTACATCTGGTGCAGGAAAATCCTTCTCTATAAAAACAATCATAGAGCAAGTTTTACTTCGCTATCCTCAAGATGAAATTTGTGTAATAGATGCACAAGGAGAATATTATCCTTTAATAAAAGCATTTAATGGGCAAACTTTGAATATTAGTACAAATACTAATACTCATATAAATCCATTTGATAGTTCTTTGCAATATACAAAAGATAGTACAGAGGCAATAAAAGAAAAGTCTGAATTTGTACTTGCATTTATTGAATCAATTGTTACTGGATTAACAGGTGAACAAAAAACTCTTATAGATCGTTGCACAAATAATATTTATGAAGAATATCAATTACACAATTATAATAAACAATATGAACCAGATTTTAGAAAATTTTATGAGGAATTACTAAAACAACCAGAGGAGGAGGCTAAGAATTTAGCACTTATTATTGAAAGATATGTTTTGGGTGGAATGGATATATTTGCAAATAAAACTAATATAGAAATAAAAAATCGTTTTATTTCTTTTGATATATCTGACCTTCCTAATTCTATTCAAACAACTGGATATTTAGTTGTACTTGAACATATAATGAATAGGCTAAAACGAAATAAAAATTTGGGAAAACATACATGGATTTTCATTGATGAATTTCATATTTTACTTGCAAATCAATATTCTGCTGACTATATTGCTAAAATATATAAAACAGGCAGAAAAGAAAATGCAATTCCAACGGTTATCACTCAAAATATTGCAGATGTATTGAAAAGTGAACAAGGATGTAAAATATTATCTAATTCAGAATTTGCAATGATTTTAAAACAAAAACCTCTTGATTTACCAGCTATATGTAAAATATTTGATATAAGTGATGAGGAGGCACGATATGTTATAGATTCTCCTGTAGGTCAAGGACTTGTAGTATATGGTGAGGACAAAGTTGCATTTAGAAATCAAGTTTCTAAAGAATCATATATTTACAAATTAAATCAAACCTCTAATATGCAACAACAAAGAGTAGCATAGGAGGTCAGAATTATGGCAAATGAGAATAATGGAAAAGAAGTAGCAAAATCACTTAATACTTATACTGATAGTATAAATAAGGGAACAAATATACTATTTGATGGAGCAAATCAAATTAATAAATGGTATGCAGAGCAATTAAATAAAATTTCAGAAGGAGAAATTCCCAATAGTAGAATTGAAACAAATATAGATAATACAATTAACACAAATGAAATTGAAAACACAGAATCATCAAGTAAAATAGAAACAAAAGTAGAAAGTTATAATGAAATTCAAACAGATAATATAAACAATGAAAACATTGCAAAATTGAATAATTCTAATAGAATAAAAACACAGATTAGTCTTAATGATGAATTATCTACAGAAGAAATATCTGTAGATGAAGAAACTATAACACAAGACAAATATTCTGTAAAAACTCCTTCATCTTTAAATAATAAAACAAATAAAGTATCTAAAAGAATATCTACAGCAATTAAGGGTGCTAAGGTTATTAATAATACTACTAATAAAATTATTAAAACTGGAAAAACACTTAATACTGCAATGAATGAAGGTGAATTAAAAAGTTTTGAAAATAGTTCTAGTAGAATTATGACTAAACCAATTAAAAAAGTTATAAATAAAGTTACAAGTAAAGCCACTAATAAAATCACTAAAACAGGTAGAAAAGTCATTAAAAAAAGTAGCAAAAAAATTGTTCAAGGTACAAAAACAATAGTTACAAAAACAATGCAATTAATAACTAGATTAGTAGCAGATGCAGTAAAAATCATATTATCTATGCTCCCTTCTATTGCACCAATTATAATTATATTGTTAATTATAGTTGCTTTCTGTAGTTTTTTTGGTATAGGAATGAGTGAAGATACCAAAAAGGCTTATGAGGGATATATGATTAGTACGCAAGATGAATATGATAAAGAAACAGTCCCCTACTATAATGAGGGAAAAATAGTTGATGGTTCTATAGATGGAAAAGGAATGATAAACTGGAAAGCACCTTTGGCAATAGTTCAAATGTTAAATGGTGATTTAACCTTTGACCTAGCCGAAATGGAACTATTAGAACATTTTAAAAATGCAGGATTATATGAGAAAATTAGTGAAGTTGAATATACTACAGAAAAAGAAAAAAAAGAAACAGATGAAAATGGAAATGAAGTTGTTACTACAGAAACCGTTACAGAAAGAAAAAAAGTAATAACATATTCATCATTAGATGATTATATTAATTGGTGTAATAATAACTTTGATGTTATTAATAAATATAAGAAAAGTAAAAAGGTTGATTATGATAATAACCAAAAGGCTTTTACAGATGATGAAGTAGAACAAATAAAATTATTATATAATTCGACTTCTTTTTTTGACCTATTTAGTAGTAACTTTAAAGAGAAATATGCTTATTTATCAGTAAATATTGGAGATGAACAATTACAAGCAATATATGATGAATTCTTAAAAAATGCAGGAAAAAGATATTTAATGGATCATAGTAATTTAAAATATGATGAGTGTATGGATTACTATGATTGTTCAAGTTGGGTAATTCATTGTTTTGCCCATTCTGGAATTGCAACAATACCAAATACAACTGCAAGTGGAATTTATGAAACATATTGCAACCCTATAAGTGAAGATGATAGGAAAGCAGGAGATTTAATATTCTTGAAAGATACTTATGATACTGGAACTCCTGGTGGTATATCTCACATTGGTATTTATATGGGAGAATTAACAATAAACGGACAAACTACAGAATGGGTAATAGATACTGGAGGAAATCCATCAGGTGTAAAAATAACAAAATACAAAAATGGATGGTGGAATGGAAGTAATTTCTATGGATTTGGTAGATTAAGGTAATAAAACATTTAAGCTATATGTATTCTTTACATATAGCTTAAAGAAAGAAGTGATAATATTGGATAATACAATACAAATGAATTTATTTGAATATTTTATAGATGAAGAACAATTTTCAATACAAGATGCTACAAATCTTGTGAAAAATGTAAAAAATATGCAAGTAAATAATGAATCTATAAGGGCTCGTATCTATGAGGGTGTTGAAAAAGGTATTTTCAAAAAAATTTCAAGAGGAGTTTATAAAGTAACAAGTCAAATTGAAGGAAATAAAAAGACTTGTTTACTTGTAAATGGAGATGGTAGAGATTTGTCTATGATAAAAGATAAAACAATAGATGGAATTATAACAGATCACCCCTATGATTTACAAAAGGCTCTTACTGGTGGAAATAGAAAATTTGCTACATTTGAACTTTTTAGATATGAAAGCAAAGATTTTAAGGAAAAGCAAAGAGTTTTGAAAGAAGGTGCTTTTCTCGTTGAATTCCTACCAGAAGAATCAGAAGTTAATTTTGATTATTTATATGAAATAAAAAAAATGGCAATAGATAATGGATTTAAGTATTTTGCAAAAGTTTCATGGAAAAAAGGAAACTTCATTTCAAATACTGGAAGGAAAAGTAAAAATGTTGAAGATGTAATGATTTTTTCAAATGGAGAACCTCGAAATCTAAAATTAGATGCAAAAAAAAATCTTGCTATTGCAAAAGAAAATAATTTAGATGTAAAAGGATTATCTTCCTATGAAGTAAGAGATTTGCTACAAAAACATAATTTAGATGTTTGTTATATGAAAGGAACAAATGGGATGTTACCTGCGACTTTTGACTATCAGCCTAAAAATACAAGAGATAAAATAATGGAGGCTGAAAAACCTGTAAAACTTATAGAAGAAATAATAGAATATATTTCTAAACCTTATGAAACTTTACTAGACCAATATGCAGGAAGTGGAAATTTTGTTATTGCTTGTTATAACAAAGACAGAAATAGTATAGCAATTGAAAAAAATAATGAAATGTTTGAAAAAATGAAAGATAATATTGAAAAAAATTTAGATGTTAAATTTGAAGAAATAGATTATGAATATTAATTGATATTAGTAATATTCTATGATATAATCTCCCATAGAAATAGTAATTTGGAGGTATAATATGAAAATTGATAATTTTTATTTTGTTGTAGAAAATATAGAAAAATCTATAATG
>CANQZU010000003.1 GCA_947628415.1 uncultured Clostridia bacterium
TAACATATAATAAATATTTTAAATTTTTTATAATATACATATAATATACAAAACTCAAAATAAAAGATTATAAATAAACTTTTGTAATTTAGTAAGAGATAAAAATAAAAACTCGGAAGTTTTACATACTTCCGAATTTTTTTTAGTCTTCGTCTTCTAAAAAATTAATTTGTTCTTCACGATGTTGTTGTTTTTCTTGTAAATTTTTGTACATTTCTTCATCAATTGAATCTTGATTATTTTCCATATAATTTTCAGTATTTTGATAATTTTGTTTTACATTTTCTAAATGCTCTTCTGGTGAAATAAATTTATCTTCATCTTTAATTTTTCTTTCTAAATTTTCCATTTCAGCTTCACGAACTTTTTGAATTTTTTTAGCATTTTCTTTGTTTTCTGGATCTCCAATATCAGAATATTGTTCTAAATGACGTTCTGTTCTTGTATGCTTTTCTACTAAATTTTCCAAATTTTCTAATTGTCTATCTTTTTTTTCAAAATCTTCCATGATAAAATTCCTCCTTTTTCAAATACTATAATTATAGCATTCACTTTTTTTAAAATTTTATCAATAGAAATTTTTGATAATTATTGAATGACTTCTAATGCATCCATATTTTCATTCATTCCTTCTAAATTATAGTAAGTACTTGGTATATTTCCTACAATCATGTTTTCCATAAGTAGCACTTGATTCGTAATTTCTTGTGATATGTCTTCAAAAGGAGTTAAAATACTAACATAACATTTTACTTGTAAATACACTCGATGTAAAGTTTGATTAATTCCTTGTGACGTAAATTCACTTCTTAAATCTGTTTCAACATTTCCAATGGTACGAATCGTTATCTTTATACCTGGTCCTTTTCCTGCTAATAACTTAAAACCTGCAAAACTACCGAATGGCAATTTCTACTTGATCTCTTCCCTTATTGTCAATTTCTACTTGAATTTTATTTGCTATATCAGAAATAATTTCATTAATTGGAATAACATTAGATTTTATCATTCGAATATTTCCTTCATCATCTTTTTCTATACTAAACAATTCATCATATGTATGTTCTTTCATCACTTTTGTCGCTTGCTCATTGGATATTATTGTAGCAATTGATTTAGCTCTATTTATACATAAAGTATCAAAAATAGGTAATACCGCATCTAAAATTAATTTCACTGTACTAAAGGCAATGATTAAAATAATAAATATTGTTGTCATTTTTCTGGTTTTAGTGTTTTGCATTCTTTTTCCTGATTGAATTATAATTTTAGGAATTCGAATTCTGGGTCTTGAATAGATTTTATGCATAACTCATTCCCATTTTTACATAACGAGGAATAAATAATTTTTGTCCTACCTGAATCACATTTTCATCTTCGATTCCATTTGTTCTTACAATATCCTCTACTGTACTTCCATATCTCTTAGCTATTTGCCATAAAGTATCTCCCTTTTTAACAATATAAATAATTAAATTATAATCTTCTTTTTCTCTTTCTCCACTTGTTTGAATTTCATCCATGACATTAATATTTGTATTTTGATATCTATCTTGATTCATCCATAAATCTATATTGCTCATAATTATTCCACCATCTTGTACAATAAAATCTTGGTTTGCAACTTCAATATCCAGTTTACTATTTGTACTTTCCACATTTTCTATTCCATCTACCATATATTCAAATGGAATTTTACTGTTTTTTATCTCCATTTGCATATCTTGATCCAATAAAACAAGATTTGCTTCTAGTACTCCTGTATAAATAATTCTATTTGCTGCATTATCTTGTTTCTCAA
Source organism: uncultured Clostridia bacterium (assembly GCA_947628415.1). Classification (GTDB taxonomy): domain Bacteria; phylum Bacillota; class Clostridia; order TANB77; family CAG-508; genus CAG-269. Next base: position 1,802 of record CANQZU010000003.1, read on the forward strand.
TAACAGGAACAATGTCTACATCTATTAAAGTTTTATTTTCCATTCCATCTACTTCTAATGTTTCTCTTATCTGTTTTAATTCTTTACGATTTTGTTTATTAGCAATTGTGCTTATTTTCTTTTTATTAAATTCTAAATTTTCACAAGGACTATATAAATCTTGAATTAAATTAATTTGCTTTTCTTCGTATACATTACCAACTACTCCTATTTCTAATTCTATATAAATAGAATGCTCTTCTACTTGATTTGGTTTAATAACGATATTTTTAACTTCATAATCAATATCACAAATATTTTCTTCTGTAACATTTTGAATGTCAATAAAACCTACTACTGGTATTTTAGATTCTATCTTTTTTATTCGATTATCTTCTGTTAAATACATTAACTTTATTTTAGCATCCGCCTTAACTAAAATTTTATTATAACTTATTTTAACGTCTTTATCTCCAATACTCACATTTACTTTTAAAATTTCTGCTAAATTATCTGCATTATCAATCGAAATAGTATCTTTGGCATATATTTTATTTTCTCCTACTCCTACTAGCGAATTTACTTTCAAATCTTCTTTTAACATTTGTATTCCTTCTGCATTTTCTATGTGATTAACAATTTGAATATCTTCTTTCATATATAATTTAATATCTACTTCTAATGTTGCTTTTATACCAATTTTTCTTCCATTAATTACTTTACATTCAATAGATTTTAAATTTGTTTGTAAACTAAAATCCATTCCCTCTTTACTATTAGGAACTGGAATTATCTCTGAAAAATCTAGACTTGTATTAATCCCTCTTATTTTATCTTTTGTATCATCCGCTAAATAAGTAATATAAGCATTAATGTTTCCGTCCATTCTAACTTTTTCTTCCAAAGTTTCTTTTTTGTATATACATACTACCCCACTTGTACAAATTGTGCTCAAAATATCTGGTTTTGAATCTGGTACTATCATATCTCCTTCTATCATTATTATGTCCTTTTTTCTAGCAATCAATTTATTTACACATAAATTCTCATTAACGGTATTTAAAATCATAGTTTGACCTCCTCCTTTTTTCTTTATACCATGTATATTTAGAAGAGGACTTATTTATGACAAAATCAAAAAACAAAAAAAGATAAATGTAAGCACTTTTTTGTGTCTACATTTATCTTATCATTTCATATGACTATACTTTTTATTATTTCTCGTTTTACTTTATTTTATAAAGATGTCTTTTTTCTTTTTGTTTCAATCGCTGGTGGTATTAACGGAGAATAAGAATCTCCATCAAATACTTCTACTTCTACAGTTCTTGTTAATACATCTGTATAACTATAAGTAACATTTCTATCATTTTCTTCATATTTTACTACGAAAATATTTGGATAGGCTTTTTCTATGGTAGCTTCTTTTTCAAAGGCTTTACTTCTTCCCAGAGAACCTTTAACAATTATCTTTTGACCCACTTTTTCTATGATGTCAGTTTTTAGATTTGCAATATCTGATCGACAAATCATGCTATCACCTTCTCCCTTAAGATAGTCTGATTATAGCATTTTTTGCATAAATTGTCAAAATTTGCAAACCCTTGTTGATTAGCTGTATCCCTCTATTTTCAATGCTTACATCAATTGTTTTTCTTAATTTTACAATTATATTACAGTTGTGTTACAATTGTGTTAAGTTGGTTTATTTTTAACTATAAATTTATTTTATTCTTTTACCATTTTTCCATTCGCACCAATTCCACTAACTCCTTTTTTTCCATCACGCAACTCTTTTGCAATATCATCAATAGTTATATATTTATATTGCTCTGTAAGAGCAATTTTTTCTGCTATTACTAATGGATCCAAAAAGTCAATTAAAATTCTTGCTGGAGAAGAGGCAAAATTAGCACCAGCTGACATTATTGCTTCAAAATAGCTTTGACAAGCGCCGAGCAAAAATTACTAAATGACTATTGCTTTCACTATCATATTTTCTTGCTTCTTTAACCGTTTGAATAAAATATTTAGAATTTCGATAATTATAAATATTATGGTAGTCTCTTCCCCCTTTTATCATTCCATCATGTCCTGTAATAACCAAAATATCTGGATGATATGTGGTTAATAAAGAATATACTACTTTTGGTTGTCTATATTCTGGTATATTCTTTACAATTGCATGCAATCCTAATTTTTTATAGTAATAATAAGATTTTTCACTATACTTTTTATCTCCGTCTAAATGTAGAATTTTACCAGTAATCATTTTTTCTTTATTACGATTATTAGAACTTAATATTCCAATTTGATATTTAGAATATTTACTCATTCCTCGTTTTTCTACTATTTTTTGGTTTATTTTATTTTGCATTTTTTCTATTTTTTCTTGTCTACTTTTTTTATCTATTTTTTCTAAATCATCTAATGGACTATCTGCTTCAATTCTTTCAATAACACCTTTTAAAATAGCTATTTTTTGTCTTTTCGTACAAATTATGTTTGTAACTACAAATAGAATATCTTTCCCATAAGACTTCCTTGCTACAATATCTCCTTTTTTTATATTGCTCATTTTATCACCTCTGATTTTTGGCTATTATATTCTATGTCAAAATCTGTCAAATCGTGACTTACCAACAAAGAGGTTTAAAATAAAAAAACCTTAAAGAAATAACAAACTTTGCTTATTCTTTAAGGTCTACTTTTAACCTAATATTAATGTTTAAAATGTCTCATTTTTGTGAATACCATAGCAATACCATATTCATTACATTTATCAATTGAATCTTGATCTTTAATGGATCCACCTGGTTGAATAATTGCTTTAATTCCTGCTTTATGGGCTTCCTCTACACAATCTGAAAATGGGAAGAAAGCATCAGAAGCTAAAACAGCTCCGTTAGTAATTCCTTTTTCAATTAATTCTTCTCCATGCTCAATAGCTTGTTTTGTTGCCCAAATTCGATTTACTTGTCCTGGTCCAATTCCAATAGATTGTTTTGCTTTTCCAATAGCAATTCCATTTGATTTTACATATTTTACAATCTTCCAAGTAAATAATAAATCTTCCATCTGCTCTTTTGTTGGCTTTGCATTAGTTACTACTTCATATTCATCTAATAGTTTAGAATCAATTGTTTGAACAATAGCTCCCCCATTTATTTTCTTAATATCATATGCATTTTCTTTTTGTTTTACACAAACATCTGGAAGTTCTAATATTCTTACATTTTTCTTTTGTTTTAAAATCTCTAATGCTTGTGGTTCATAAGATGGTGCTACAATAACTTCTAAAAATATATCTTTCATTTCTTCTGCCATTGCTACACTTACTTGTCGATTTACTACTACAATTCCTCCAAATATAGAGGTTTTATCAGCTTGATATGCCTTTTTCCATGCTTCATAAATATTAGAACTACTACCTACACCACATGGATTTCCATGTTTACAAGCAACTACTGTTGGTTCTTCAAATTCTTTTAATAGTTCTAAAGCTCCATTAGTATCATTTATATTATTAAAAGATAATTCTTTTCCATTCAATTGTTTAGCTGTCGTTAAAGATCCTTCACATTTTCCAATTTCTTTATATAAAGCTGCCTTTTGATGTGGGTTTTCTCCATAACGCATATCTTGTACTTTTTCATAAGTCAACGTTAATTTTTCTGGTAGACTTTCATCCTTTCTTTGCTCTTTAATATAATTAGCTATCATAGCATCGTAATTTGCAGTATGTTCAAAAACTGTTTGCATTAATCTAAATTTAGTTTCCTGTGATACTTCACCCTGCTCTTCTAGTTCTTTTAAGACAATATCATAATCTTCTGGATTAGTGATAACTGTTACATGCTTATAATTTTTGGCCGCACTTCGAAGCATAGTAGGCCCTCCAATATCGATATTTTCTACTGCTTCTTCTTGTGTTACTCCTTCTTTTAAAATAGTTTGTTTAAAAGGATATAAATTAACTACTACAAAATCAATTGTATCTATTTTTAATTCTTTCAATTGTTTTCTATGTTCTTCTTTATCTCTTCTAGCTAGAATACCTGCATGTACAGCTGGATGAAGTGTTTTTACTCTTCCATCTAGACATTCTGGAAATCCAGTTAGTTCTGATATTTCTTTTACTTTAATTCCTTCTTCTTTTAATTTTTTGTATGTTCCTCCTGTTGATATAATTTCAATTCCTTTTTTCTCTAATCTTTTTGCAAATTCTACAATTCCTGTTTTATCTGATACACTAATTAATGCCTTCATAATAACCCTCCTTTTTCTCTATATCGTTATTATATAATAATTAATTTTAATTTTCAATACGTTATTATCTTATTCTGGCAAATTGTAAAAACATGCAGAAAAAGAGAATTAGAATAAATCTCTAACTCTCTTTTTCCTTTAAATTACTATATTTTAATTTAGTTGCCATGCCTCCTCTTATATGTCTTTCTGCTTTATTTTCATCTAGAATTACTCTGACTTCTTTTGCCAAGCCAGGATTAATCTTCTTGAGTCTCTCTGAAACATCTTTGTGTACTGTAGATTTTGAAATTCCAAATTTTTTGGCTGCTGCTCTTACAGTATCTTTTGAATCTATTATATAATGTGCTAAACAAACAGCACGATCTTCAATTGATATATTCTTCATAAAGCAAACCCCCATATGAATACTTTTGTTTAATTGTATTCGGGCTATATTAGGGTTAGAACTTTTTTATATCTTCTATTGAATTTCTTTCTTATTATTATAAATTTTATCTAATCTTTCATCTGGATAAGTTTTATCAATAAATTCATCTATAATTCCTTTAGGTGGAATATTTCTATGTCGTTCTTGCTGGCGATTACCTGCCATACATGATATAGTAATATCAAAAGCCATAAATATCATAAAAAATACTGTTACTATTTTCATTCCTTTTTTATCAAGAATGAAATCTATTTTTTCAAAAAGTGGATAAACAATCTTTAAATAAATAATAGCAATCATACCCCAGTATACACAATATAATAAACATGTTCTTCCATTTAAATTCATAAACAAATTAGAATAATCCCATGAAATAGTTCTAAAAAATATTTCTTGAAAGAAAGAACATAAATATTCCAAAGAACCTCCCATGATCATTCCTGCAAAAAATGCCTTTTTAGGTTCTTGTATATTTGAAATTAAGATATAATAAGCTACTGCACCAATTCCATAAATTTGTATAAATGGTCCATAAACTAAACCTTGTCTTATTTCTAACGTTCTCGTATAAACTAAAGCATATAACATTTCTGCTAAAAAACCAAATATACTACCTATTACAAATATCCAAAATATTTTTATAATATAATTGATTATTTTCTTTTTCATATATTTCCCCATTTACTTTCTTCATTGATATTATATATCAATTTTATTAAAAATGAAAGTATTATTTTTATAATTCAAATCTCCCTTTTTTGATTTTTGGATAAATAAAAGAAATGAATAAAATTACGCAAATTGTTCCTAAACAAAAACCAGCTATAACATCACTAAAATAATGAACCCTTAAATAAATTCTACTAAATCCAATAATCAACGGAATACTACCTAAAACTATTATTAATAAATTCTTTATTTTTTTATTTTCTACTTTTTGACATATTAAGTATATTATTAAAATATAAAATGCTATATTATTAGTTGCATGACCAGACGGAAAGCTGTATCCTACTTCTTGTACGAGTCTTTCTTCAATTGGTGGTCTTGGTCTTTGAATGATATTTTTTAATAGTATATAAGAAATTGAACTAATCATTAAATTTAGCATAATTGCTATTCCATATTTTTTCTGATTTTTTATAATTAAAATCAAGAAAGTTATAAAAGCAATACTAAATAAACTAACAATTCCACCAAAGTTTGTTATTATTTTTAATACTTTCGTAAAAATATCATTCTGGAAGTTTTGAATTACACCATAAATTTTATTATCTATGAATTGTGTTTTATCAAAATATAATCCTATCCATAGAACAATTAATATTCCTATTAAAATTCCCAATAAAACTTTTTTTCTTTTCTTCAATTTTCTTACTCTCCTATTTTTTATTATAGCATATATAGAAAACATATGGTATAATAGAATTAAATTTTATGGAGGTCAAAAAAATGTTAAGGATTCACGCTATTCCAATTAGAAAAGACCTTTCAGATGAAGATGTCTTTCACATTGCTATTCAAAAATATCATATTCAAAAAGAAGAAGTTTTAGATTGGAAAATTTCTAAAAAATCTATTGATGCTCGAAAAAAAGATGATGTTCATTATACTTACTCTATTGATTTACAAGTAAAAAATGAAAACAAATATCCTAATTTAGAAAAAATAAAAAAGTTTGAAATGCCAACTATCCAAATTAACCATCCTATTACTTCTCGACCTGTTATTATTGGTTGTGGACCAGCAGGTCTTTTTAGTGCTCTCACTTTAGTTGAAAATCATGTTTCGCCTATTATTATTGAACAAGGTGAACCAATTGAAAAACGAAAAATAACAGTACAGCATTTTTTAGAGAAAGGTATTTTAAATCCTTCTTCAAATGTACAATTTGGAGAGGGTGGTGCTGGTACTTTTTCTGATGGAAAACTAAATAGTGGAATCAATAGTCCTTTTTGTCAATCTGTTTTAAAAGAATTTGTTCGATTTGGTGCTCCTAAACAAATATTATATCTTTCTAAACCTCATATTGGAACAGATTTATTACTTTCTGTTATTAAAAATATGAGAGAATATATGATAAAAAAAGGAGCTACTTTTCTTTTTCAGACAAAAGTAGATGATTTTGAAATAACAAATCATAAAATCACTGCATTACATGCTATTTGTCAAAAATCTAAGCAAAGAATAGAAACAAATCATGTTATTTTAGCTATTGGTCATAGTTCAAGAGATACCTTCGAAACTCTTTATCAAAGAGGTGTGTTTTTAGAACCTAAAAACTTTTCAGTTGGTGTTCGTATTGAACATTTACAAGAATGGATAAATCAATCACAATATGGTACCATTACTAAATTACATCTGCCACCAGCAGAATATAAATTAGCTTATCATTCTAATTGTAATCGTTCTTGCTATACTTTTTGCATGTGTCCAGGAGGACAAGTAATTGCTTCTTCTAGCGAGCCAAATACAATTGTTACAAATGGTATGAGTGAATTTTTAAGAAATGGAAAAAATGCAAATAGCGCTATTTTAGTTAACGTTACACCTCAAGATTTTGATAATGATTCTCCTCTAGCTGGAATTTCTTTTCAAAAAAAATTAGAAGAAAAAGCTTTTTATCTTGGAGGTTCTAATTATTATGCACCTGTTCAAAGAGTTGAAGACTTTTTACAAAATAAAAAATCCGAATGGATTGGTATTGTAAAACCAACCTATCAACCCGGATATACTTTATCTAATTTAAATGAAATATTACCAGAGTTTGTATCTAATACTTTAAAAGAAGCCATCTCATTTTTTGATACTAAACTTCATGGTTTTGCTCACCCAGATAGTATTTTAACAGGAGTGGAAACTAGGAGTTCTTCCCCTGTCAAAATTACTCGAAATGAAAAATTTGTTTCAAATGTAAAAGGAATTTATCCTTGTGGAGAAGGCGCTGGTTATGCTGGAGGTATAATGTCAGCTAGTGTAGATGGTATAAAATGTGCACTTTCTCTATTAGGAAATCATTTATTTACTTCTTAAGTTTTTCTATCACTTCTAGTAAGCTTTGTACTAAATAATCTACATCTTCTTTTGTGTTATCTTCTCCAAATGTTACCCTTAATGAACTATGTGCTAGATTACTTGGTAATCCAATGGCTGTTAAAACATGAGATGGCTTGGAAGAACCAGATGTACAAGCTGAACCTGCCGATGCACAAATGCCTTTTGCATCTAAATTGAGTAATAAAGCTTCTCCATCTACAGAAGGGAAAGAAAAATTAGCATTTCCGGGTAGTCTATTTTCAATTGTTCCATTTAATAGGCTACCTTCAATTTTTTCCGTCACTTGTTTAATAAAATAATCTCTTAATTCTTGTAAATGTTTCATATAACTTTCTAAATTTATTCTAGCAATTTCACAAGCTTTTCCTAATCCAACAATTCCTGCCACATTTTCCGTACCAGCTCTTTTATTTTTCTCTTGATGTCCTCCATCTATAAATTTTTCAAAAGGAATACCATTTTTCATATAAAAAGCTCCAATTCCTTTCGGTGCATATAATTTGTGTCCTGATAAAGATAAACTATCAATTCCCATATTTTTAACATTAATTGGTATATTGCCACATGCTTGGACTGCATCTGTATGAAAAATAATATTATGCATTCTAGCAATTTTAGCAATCATTTCAATTGGCTGAATTGTACCAATTTCATTGTTAGCAAACATTATACTTATTAAAATGGTATCATTTCGTATTGAATTTTGTAATTCTTCTAAACTAATAAATCCTTGTTTATCTACTTTTAAGTATGTTACTTTAAACCCTTGTTTTTCTAATGATTGACAAGTATGAAGTACTGCTGGATGTTCAATTTGAGAGGTAATAATGTGTCTTCCTTTTTGATAATTAGCATAGGCAATTCCTTTTATTGCTGTATTATCACTTTCAGATCCACATCCTGTAAAATAGATTTCATTTGGTTGGCAACCAATTAAATTAGAAACTTTTTTTCTTGCTTCTTCTATTGCTTTTTTCGACATTCTTCCTATACTATATAGAGACGATGGATTGCCATATTTTTCACTAAAATATGGCAACATCTCATCTAAAACTTCTTTTTTGACTTTTGTTGTCGCTGCATGATCAAAATATCTAACTTTCATAAAATTCTTCCTTTCATGCTTTTTTCTTATTTCTATTATTATATTCAAAGTATTGTATTATATTTCGTTAATTCTTATTTTATGGTTGTAAAATTTCTTTTATTCTTTTTATATTCTGTATGACAGTCTTATATCCATATTGATAGCATTCATCCAATTTTTCTGTATCTAAAAGTCCTGTTTTATCAGTTGAAATTGTTAAAATAAAATCACTTTGTGCTAAACTTTCTTCTGAAATTTTATTTCCCATAATATCGATTGTTCTCATTATAATATCCATCATATTACTATGATCATCTACATCATCTGCTTTAAAATTAATTGCCAATACTTTATCTGCTCCCTGTTTTTTTATTTCTAATACAGGAATATTATCTAGTATCCCGCCATCTAAAAATTTATATTCTTTAAAGTTACAAGGACAAAACACAACTGGAAAACTACTACTAGCTCTTACTGCTTTTCCAACTGTTATATCTGTAATATAGCAAGATTTATTTTCACTTTTATGGGGAATTTTATTGGTAAAAATAAATTCTTTCGAATTTTTAATATCTACAGCAGGTATAACTAATGGCATTCTAGTAATATCTTTCATCTTATGGATTCCCTTTCGTAAAGCAATATAATCATAAGATTTTTCTAGACTTTCTCCTGTTTTTAATCCAGATATACATATTTTTTTATTCATCATAAAATTTCCAATACCTGATATTATAGGAGCAGAACTAATTTCTACAATCTCTTTAGCATATCGTTTAAATAATATGTAAATATAATATGGAGAATAACCAAGTGCATATAGAGAAGCTACTAAACTTCCTGAACTAGTACCACCTATAACATCTATCTTAATTTCATTATCCTCTAATGCTTTTAGTGCTCCAGCATGAGCAATTCCTCTAATTCCTCCGCCAGATAAAGCTATTCCTAATTTCAATTTAACACCTTCTTATGTTTTATTTTCAGTATTTACTATTTATTATAAGTTTAAACAAGAAAAAGTGTTAAACTAGAAATTTTCTAATTTAACACTTTTTTGCTTTTATTTAGAATCTGTATAATAAAATTCTCCATATCCATAAGTTACTTTATAATAACTTCCTATAAACGATGGTTCTTTTTGATCTTTGATTTCATAAGTTGGTGATATTACTTCTTGTCCTTGTTCATTTATACAACCCCATTTTCCGTCCTTTTTTACAGCAGCAAATCCATATTCATTAAATTCATATGCTTTGTCATATTGATAATTCACTTTTATATTTCCATTATAATCTACAAAACCATATTTATTTCCTTCTACTGCAACAAATAAAGAATGACTTGGATACACTTGCGTATTTTTTAATTCTTTTCCTTCTAAATCAATATATTTTTCTTCAGATTCATTTGATATCTTAATAACATTATCCTTTACCTCTATAGTAGCATCCTTCATTTCGCAAATTTTTTCCATTGTTCTAGTATAAATTTGCGTTATTTTATTTTGAGATAATGTTGTTTGAATTAAATAAGTATTCGGAATTTTTTGTAGAGAATCATAAATAGCATCTATCTGTATGTTTCCTTTATTATCTACAATTCCTAATTTTCCATCCTCTCCACTTATCATAAAGTAATTATCATAAAGATATTCCATATAGTTATATTTTTCTTCTATTAATTGTTTTCCATCTTGATTTATTAATCCATATTTAGTTCCATTTTCATTATTTATTCTAATTTTGTATTTTTCATTATTTGTATTTAAAATGGAAACATTTGGATTAATATTAGCTTGTGTTCCATTATTGTTGTATACGGTAGTTCCTTGCTCATTTTCTGCATAAAAATAAATTCCTGTAATATCAATTTGATTATATTCCACTGGAACTATTAATTTACCTTCTAAATTAATAATTCCATATTTTTTACTTTTTTCTACTACAAATACATGATTAGTCGCGTCATAGCGGATAGATTGATATTCATTCGATATAATAGATTTATCATTTTTATTAACTCCATATTGACCATTTTGAGCAAATATTAAGTAACTATTTTCATTATCTTGGATTTCTGTAACTCTTGAAATTTGATTATATTCTGTCTTTAAAATTTCTTTTCCTTTATTGTTTAAATAGCCATAACGATAACCTTGATCTGTCTTAATTGATACGATGTATCCAGCAAATTGATATTGATTTTCATCTGTATAATATTCATCAATAGCAATTTCATCATACTTAATTTCAATTAATTTATTCCCTTTTATATTAATAACACCATATTTTTCATTTTGTTTTACTAGCAATTCTCCTTCTTTATATGGTAAACTAGCAATCTCGTCATAAATTGGTTTGGTGATTTGTTTTCCTTCAAAATTAATTAAACCATATTTCCCGTCTTGCATATATTTCAAGACACTTTTTTCATACATTAAATCACTTGCCATATTTTCCAATCGAATTGGTTCTACTTTAATATACTGCGTTAATATTTCTTCATTTTTTTCATTTAAAATCTTTGTATCTTCTCCTTGATAACATATAAAAACACCCTTTTCAGGATTTGGTATAACTACTTCATTATATTCTGGCAATATTAACTGATTTGCTTTTGTATCTATTACACCATACATATCATTTTGTCTTAAGACGAAATAATTATACTTTTCAATTTGTTCTATTTCATACTTTTTTCCATTTTCAATTATTATATTGTATATGATAAATGATGCAATTGCAATTATAACTAATCCTATTAGAATTCCTACAATAATATATTTTTTCTTCATCTTTATTCCTCGTTTTCTTTTATATTATTTTTACAAGCTTTTACTTTTATAATTCTTTTATCTTCATATTCTTCAATTTTGTAAGTTACCTTTTTAGTATCAATAATTGGTAGTTCCTCTTCCTTTGGAATTCTACCTAATTCATCTTGTAAATAACCTGAAATTGTATCATAATCACCCTCTGGTATATTTGCATCTAATAATTTATTTACATCATAAATTGTCATGTTTCCACTTAATAAATACGTATTTTCATCTAATTTCTCATATTCTTTTTCTTCTTTATCATATTCATCATAAATGTCTCCAACTAGCTCTTCTAGAATATCTTCCATTGTAATAAGACCTGCTGTTCCTCCATATTCGTCGACAATAATAGCAATCTGTTTTTTATTTTTTTGTAATTCTTTAAATACTTCATTTATTAAACGATTTTGTGAAATAAAATAAGCCTCTTTTACCACATTTTTTACTCGAAAAGTTTTTTTATTAATATTTTTTAAGACATCTTTAACATATAAAACACCTTTTATTTCATCAATAGTTTCATCATAAACAGGAATTCTACTATATCTATATTCTTCTTTAGAAAGTTCTTGTAATAATTCTTCGTTGCTAATGTTGATGTCTACTGCAAAAATATCTTTTCTATGTTTCATAATTTCAGAAACTGTAATATCATTAAATTCAAATACATTATTAATTAATTCTTTTTCCTCTTCTTCAATTGTTCCTTTTTCTTCTCCTTGATCTACCATCATCTTGATTTCTTCTTCTGTTACTGATTCTTCTTCATTTTCTCCCACTCCCAGTACTTTAGTAACTTGATTTGTTACAAATGTTAAAAGTTTAACAAAAGGAGCACTTATTAAGGAAATTGCTCGAATAATCCCTATGGTTGCAAAAGATAATTTTTCATAATTTTTCATTGCAAATCTTTTTGGAACTAACTCGCCAAATACTAATGTAAAGAAAGATAAAATAATTGTTACTATAATAATTGATATACTCTTCCAAATCCCCAAACTAATCCATGGTATCATCTGATATAGAATAGGTGCTAATTTCTCTGCAAAAGTATCTGAAGCAAACGCACTTGATAAAAATCCTGCTAAAGTAATTCCTATTTGTATCGTAGATAAAAACTTACTTGGTGATTTTAACATTTTTTCTATCTGTTTTGCTTTTTTGTTTCCTTCTTTTGCCTGTTTTTCTATTTTAGCGTCATTTAATGATATAAATGCGATTTCGGTTGCAGCAAAAAAAGCATTTAATGAAATTAGTATTAATAAAATAATAAATTGTAAAATCATGAATTCTATACCCCTTTAAAATTTTGCAATGTTGTATTTATTATATCCGTTTTTTGTTTTTTTTTCAATAAATTTATAAGATTTTTACAGGATTCTTTAAAATATAAAATTTACAATATAAATTAAAAAAGAACTGAATCTAATATAACTTTAGAAACAGTTCTTTTTATTTACATGCCAGTAACTGGTAATTTTTTTACTTCTTTGTGATTTTCTTTTTTTTCGATTTCTATTTTTGGTTTTTCCTCTTTCCTATTATAAATATTCACCGTATATTCTTCATGTAAAGCTATTTTAATTTCTATAAATTTTTCATATTTTTCATACCCTTCTTTTGATTGCACTTCTCTTAAATAATAAGTACCTGGAACTAAATTATGAATCTCAATTTTTCCTTCTGAATCTGTTTTTAAATCACTATATATAACGTCTTTATTTTCATTTAATAGTTCAAATTCTACTCCTTCTAATGGTTCTTTAGTTTCTTCATCTTTTTTTACAACAATTATCTTCGTTTCATTTTTTGGATACTCATCAGTTGTTTCTCCTGTTCCATCTTCATAAGTTGCAGAAGTTAAAGCATAATCTTGATATTTACTGTTAGGAGCTACTCCATACAAAATTGGTTTCGTTTCTACTTGACTTTCTACTGTTAACTTAAAAGAACCTTCTTGAGTCATTTCTTTAATAGGAATTAATACTTTAAATTTTTCATTAGCAGAAAACTCATTTTTTTCTATATTTTGTATATCTGTTATTTTAATTCCTCCTATATCTTGTGCATTTTCCTTAATAAGTTGAATTTTATAATTCTTCATGCCAGCTCCCGCTTTTACACTATATGTCTTTGATATATATTTTGGATTTAAGTCGTCCAGTTGCCATTGACTATCTATTTTATTAATTTGTATAGTACTTGATATTTTAGTTTCATTAGAATTTTGTGCATTATTAACAATTTTATATAAAGCTCGTAATGTTCGATTGCCTGCTTCACCAATTCCTTCATAATCTTCTAATCTATTTCCATGAATATAACAATAAACTGCTTGTTTTGTTGCTGTAAAGGCTTCTTCCTTATTAATCACTTCTAATTCTTCGATAGATTTATATGGATATCCATTTATAATTACCTTCCATAAACCTATATCCTTAATTGCTTCTTGCACAGAAACTGTATAAGGTTCTACTTGAGCTCCTACTTTTGTTTTATCCATACAATAAGCAGGATATTCTACTCCATTGTAACTGTATTGTACATAATCAGTTTTTACAATACTACCTTTGTATTTTAGCAATTGTCCACAACTACCTATTGAATAGATATAAGCAGAATGAATAGAAGTAGTGGCATATACTGCATTTGCCAATCCTAATGCATTCATTACTAAAATAGCTATTATAATAAATATTTTTTTTATTTTTCCTTTCTTTTTCTTCAAATTATCATTCTTCCTTTCTTTTTTATTCTTCCATTGCTTTTACACATCTTCTGTAATTTGGTTCATTTTCTACGCATGTAATTAGTGTTATGATATTGTCTTGTGTATTATCTAAACAAGATAAATTCGTATCTTTGATGATATCGTTTTTTTCAACCACATATTTTCTACAAGTGCCTTTATAATAATAAAAAATACTATCACCTTCTTTTAAATATTTTACATTTGCAAAATAATTATTTTTGTAGCCTCTATTATGAGCAGCTAAACAAATATTTCCTATCCATTTAGGTGTTTCCTCAAAATGTCCTATAAATTCGTCCATTATTTCTTTACTTGTTCCATCTTCAATATCAGCTCGCAAAGAAATACATGGAATCTCTAAGTACCAATCTTCTGATGATACTTTCTCTTCTTTAATAGAATTATTTTCATAAGAATAAAAATTTTCTACATTATTTTGATTTATAGAATTTACTGTGAAGCCTGCCTTAAAAGTAGCATTTTGTGAAAAAAAATTAAAATAAGGACTAAATAAATTTATTATAGAAAATAAAATTATGGATAAAAAAAAACTTAAGATATGAATATACCATGTACTATAACGAAAAAAACCTATCGTATCACGCTCCTTAACATATTTTTTTGTTTTTTGAAATTAATAAGAAATAATTTTTTCGAAAAAATTTTCATGAATAAATTTTTTTTGAATGAAAGTTAACTTCTATGTATACATAATAATACATTTTTTCGTATTTGTAAAGATTTTTTCATCGCAAATTTCGACATGTTTCTGTACTTGCTCTATCTAAATGTAAAATAGCATATTGTTAATTAAAAACAATATGCCACTTTTTTTACTGTTTTAAATTTAACTCTATATAAAATTCTACCCCATTTTCTTTATTGATAACTCCATATCCATTTTGATAATTACTCATAATAGCTTTTACAAAAGATAATCCAATTCCTGTTCCTCCATCTTGTCTATTTCTAGATGGGTCGACCTTATAAAAACGATTCCATATTCTTGTAAGATGTTCTTCTTCTATGATATCTCCTGTATTAAATACTTTTACTTTTACTTTATTTGTTTTGCTATCCACTTCATTTTCAATCTGAATATATTTTTCGTTGTTTACATCTTTGACATGTTTAATAGCATTAGTAAGATAATTGCTAATCACTTGTTCAATGTAAAAATCATCTGCTAATACATTGATTTCTTCTGATGTTTTCCATCGAATTTCTACTTGTTTTTCTTCTAACATTACTTGTGATTTTCGAGCAACCTCTTTTTCTACTTCTACTAAGTTAAATGTTTTATCTTCAAAATCTCTTTTCCCATACTCTAGCTTCATTAATTCTAACAATTGTTTTACTAATCGATCCATTTTGTTTATTTCATCTAAAATTACTTCTGCATAAAATTTTCTACTTTCTGGATCTGAATTGACATTTTCTAGTAATCCTTCACTATAACCTTGAATTAAAGCAATTGGCGTTTTTAGCTCATGAGATACATCAGATATGAAAGTTTTTCTCATTTCATCAATTTTAGATTTTTCTTCAATATCCTTTTCTAATTCAATATTAGTACTTCTTAATTGCTTAATTGTTTTTTCTAATTTATCAGACATAATATTAATGCTTTTCCCTAAATGGTTAATTTCATCATCAGCATCTGTCATTCGATATTTATGACTAAAATCTAAATTAGCCATTTTTTTAGCAATATCATTTAATTCAGATATTGGATCTGCAAATTTTCTAGAAACATATGAAACAATAACAGCAGCAATTAAAATAGTAAAACCAGCCATTAAATATAAAAAGTTATTAGATATTTTAACACTTTCTTCAATAGATGTAATTGGCATTCTAATATATAGTAAATAAGAATTGTCTAATATGGCTGATAATAAAATATAAGTAATTCCATTTTTAGTATCTTGAATCCTTTTAATCGAATAATTTTCTTGTTCTTCCATAATCTCTTCTGATTGCAATTTAAATGGTTTTGTCATTTCGTTCATCTGTCCTAATGTAGAAAAAAAATCTTTATTAGAACTATATACACTAACATTTTGATCATTTTTAATTAAAATATCAAAATCATTATTAATAGCAATTTTCTCTAACTGTTCTTCTAAATCAATATCTTGAGCATGATTATAGTAATCATTAACAATTTGATACACAGACTTTAATGCTTTTGTCTTGCTATATAAATAAAACTGACCAAAAACAAAATTATTTACTAATATTAAAAATAAAATAATGAGCAAAATTACACCTGATAATGTAAGAAAAAGTTTTACTCTAACCGATTTTATTGCATTTTTAAATTTTTCCATCTCTTAGCTCCTATTTTACCTCAAACTTATAGCCTACACCTCTCATTGTCTTAATATATCTACCTTTTTTTCCTAATTTGTGTCGAATCTTTTTAATATGACTATCAATTGTTCTGGAATCTCCATAATAATCATAATTCCAAACATTGTTTAAAATTTTATCTCTTGATAAAGCAATGTTTTCATTTTCTACTAAATAAATGAATAATTCATATTCTCTTAAACTAAGTTCTATTGGTTTTCCATCTACTTTTACAGTCCTTCCCTCTTGATCAATTTCTATGCCAGAATAATCTTTTATTTTAGAAGTGTCTTTGCTTGTCCTTTTTAAAATAGCTTCTACTCTTGCTACTAATATTTTAGGGCTAAATGGCTTTGAAATATATTCATCTGCTCCAAGTTCAAACCCAAATAATTCATCTTGTTCTTCTCCTCTTGCTGTTAACATGATAATTGGAACTTTAGATTGTTGTCTAACTTGACGAAGAACTGACCATCCATCTAGTTTAGGCATCATAACATCTAATAAAATTAAAGTGATTTTATTTTTATTTTCCTCAAAAACTTGTAATGCTTTTTCCCCATCTTCTGCTTCTAAAATATTATATTCTTTTGCTTTTAAAAAATCCTTAATTAATTTTCTCATTCTAGATTCATCATCTACTACTAATACACAATTGTTTGCCATGTTTCATCTCTCCTCATTTTCTACTATTGCAATTATATTTTATAAATGTGTCTTTTTGGTGAAAAAAGCACATATATCATGTGCTTTTTAATTTTTGACATAAACGGTTTTTGTATCATAAGAAAGTTGTATTTCTTCTTCTTTTAAAATGTTCATAATTTTCATATTTATTTCTTCTTTTTCTGCAATAAAACTTGTATAATCAACAGAATCTGTAAAACTACAAATTAAAACATTTAATCCGTTTTCAGAAATGGTATCAAATTTTACTACAATAGAATTATCATAAATAGCTTCTCTAGAAGCTAACATTTCTTGTACTCTAGTTTTAAATTTTTCTAATTTCTCTAGAGGCGTATCCATTTCAATACACAAATTCATTTTATATCTACGTTTTTCCATTTTACTCCAATTAATTATAGAACTATTTGCAATAATAGAATTTGGAATATTAACTAAAGCATTTTCAAAAGTTCTTAACCTTGTGCTACGAAAAGTAATATCTTCAATAGTACCTTCAAATGGATCCATTTCAATCCAATCTCCTACCATAAATGGTTTATCCAAAAAGATAACAAGACCTGCAAATAAATTTTTGGCAGTATCTTGGGCAGCAAGAGTAATAATAATACCACCAATTCCTAACCCTGCTACTAGCCCATTTAAATTAAATCCTAATTCCGTAATAATTAAAAAACCTGCTACAAGATAAATTATTACTCTTACTATTTTTAATCCAAATTGAAACATAGAGTCTTCTACTTTTTGATTCATTTTACTTTGCATCTTTTTTACAAAAGTAGACTCTATAGTAAAACTTTTAGCTAACCCTTTAGCAAAAGTTAAAATGCTAACTATTTTAAAAACTTTTGTGGCAATTTGCATTACTTTGTCTGAAATAGAAAATGGTTCTTTTAAAAATACAATTGCCAAATATATTCCTAATACCACAAAAAAAACTCTTAATGGTTGATAAAATGCACTTTCTTTTATTTTACTTATTTTCTTTTCCTTAAATTTAAACATTCTAATAATGATATATGATAAAGGAGAACTAAAAATTCTAAAAAGTAAAAAGATGCCTATTGCTATCCATATATCTATTAAATGTGTCATTTGATTCATGTTATCCTCCGTATTATTCTACTTTTTAACCCATATAATCTCTAAGTTTTTTACTTCTACTTGGATGTCTTAATTTTCTCAATGCTTTGGCTTCTATTTGTCTAATTCTTTCACGTGTTACTTCAAACTCACGTCCTACTTCTTCTAATGTTCTGGCTTTTCCATCCTCTAAACCAAATCTTAATTTTAATACTTTTGCTTCTCTTGGGGTTAATGTATTCATAACATCTTCTAATTGTTCTTTTAATAAGGTATAAGCTGCTGAATCATGTGGAGCAGGACTGTCATCATCTTGTATAAAATCTCCTAAATGACTATCATCTTCTTCTCCGATTGGTGTCTCTAAAGATACTGGATCTTGTGCTATTTTTTGAATCTCCATTACTTTTTCAACTGATATTTCCATTTCTTCTGCTATTTCATCTGGAGTTGGTTCTCTTCCCAATTGTTGTAACAAATGTCTAGAAGTTCTAATTAATTTATTGATAGTTTCTACCATGTGTACTGGAATTCTGATTGTTCTTGCTTGATCTGCAATAGCTCTTGTAATAGCTTGTCTTATCCACCAAGTAGCATAAGTACTAAATTTAAAGCCTTTTGTATAATCAAATTTTTCAACTGCTTTTATTAATCCCATGTTTCCTTCTTGAATTAAATCTAAAAATAGCATACCTCTTCCTACATATTTTTTAGCAATACTTACTACCAATCTTAAGTTTGATTCTGCTAATTGCTTTTTAGCCTCTTCATCACCTGCTAAAATCTTTTTAGCTAAATCTAATTCTTGATCAAAAGTTAAAAGAGGAATTCTTCCAATTTCTCTTAAATACATTCTAACTGGATCATCTACATTAACACCTTCATAATTTGTATCTGTTATTTCATCTAATTTTAAGTCTTCTACTTCTTTTAAATCTTCAATATCTGGTTCTTCTTCTAAATCATCTGTTAATAAATCGACCCCTAGTTCTTCAAAAGCATCAAAAACTTGATCCATTTGTTCTGGATTAACATCATCTAGTTCAGTTGCTAAATCTCCATAAGTGATACTTCCTTTTTCTTTTGCTTTTTTTAGAATATTATTAACTGTTTCTTCTTTTAGTTTATTGTCTGTATCCTCATCTATTGGTTTTTCAGATTCTTGCTTTGATACTATTTCTTGTGATGGTTGTTCAACTATTTCTTCTTTTTTGATTGTTTTATTGGCTTTTTCTACTTCATTTTCTTTTGTCGCCTTTTTATTTTGCTTAGTTTCTTTTGTTTCCTCCACTTTTTTAACTTCTTCTTTTTTATTTGCCATTATTTTCACCCCTATTTAATTTTTGCTAATCGGATAATTAGATTTTTCAACTCTTTTTCTAATTCTTTTTTTTCATTTGGTTCTAAATTTTGTTCTAATAGTTCTAATATTTCAAATTTTCGATTATTTAGCTTGTCCTTTTCATAACTTTGGATAATATCATCAATTGCTTTTTCTATATCATTCATTTTATAATCATCTGCCATAATCTCTGTAATATGATTTTGCTCTTCTTCTCCTAGCATATCGATTATGCCATTTATATTACTATTTCCTTTTTCAAATTCTTCATACAGTTTTTTGGCAATTTTTTGATTAACTATATCTTTAAAATCTTCTGGTAAAATATTTTGTTTGATGATTTCGAAAACATTTAAACTTTCTGTTACTAATATAGCTATAACCATGTTTTCTCTTTTTCTTATGGCTTCTGGTATTTCATTATTTTCTACCTTTTTATGAGATACAATTGGTTTTGATTTGTCTAAAAGTTTTTCTCCTTTTACATTATGATAGGTTAATTTATCGACTTCAGCATAAATAGCTTCTTTCGATATTGCATATTCTTTTGCTATTTTTTCTAAATAAACTTCTCTTTCAATAGTGTTATCTACTTTTGCAATCAGCTTTGCAATTTCTTTTAAAAATTTAATTTTATCATTTGTATTTTCTAGTTGTAAATTTTGTTTTAAAACTTTTACCTTAAATTCAATAACAGAAAGAGCTTTTTCAATTAAACTTTGAAATCTGGCATTTCCAAATTTAATAATATATTCATCTGGATCTTTTGCTCCTTCCATTTGCAAAATTCGAATGTCACAACCCATATTCTGCAAAATATCTAAAGCTCGTAATTTAGCTGTTAATCCTGCTTCATCTGAATCAAAACTTAATATGATTTTTTCTGAATTTTTTCTAAGCAACCAACCTTGTGCTTGTGTCAAAGCAGTTCCTAAAGGTGCTACTACATTTGTAATTCCTCTTTGATGAAGAGATATTACATCCATATAACCTTCAACAACCAATATTTGTTTTATATCTCCTCTTTTAGCAACATTTAATCCAAATAAATTTCTTCCTTTACTGTAAACAATATTTTCAGGTGAATTAATATACTTTGGTTTTGAATCATCCAAAACTCTTCCACCGAATGCAATGACTTTTCCTCTTGTATCACAAATAGGAAACATCAATCTATTTCGATATCTGTCTATATATTGTCCTCTTTCATTTCGATTAACTAATCCTGATTCTAAAATTTCTAGTTCTTGAAATCCCTGTTTCTTTAGTGCTTGATATAATTCATCAAATTTTCCTGAAAATCCAATTTGGAAAGATTTTAAAGTTTCATTTGTTAATTTTCTTTTTTTGATATATTCTTGTACTATTTTTGACTCTGGTTTGTATAAATTTTCATGATAAAAATTTGCTGCGAACTCATTTACTTTATAAACTTTTGATTTTAATAATTCTTTACTTGCATCTACGCTATTTTCCAAACTTGGTAATTGTATATTAGATCTTTCTGCTAATAACTGAACTGCTTCTATAAAATTTATTCCTTCTATTTTTGTCAAAAAAGTAAAAACATTACCTCCTACCCCACAGCCAAAACAATGAAAGATTTGTTTATCTGGTGATACAGAAAAGGAAGGAGATTTTTCATTGTGAAATGGACATAATCCAAAGAAGTTTCTTCCGCTTCTTTTTAAATGCACATACTGTGATATAATATCTACAATATCATTTGTTTGCCTTACTTCATCTATGATTTCATCACTATATCGTTGCATTTTTTCCTCACTTTCTTTTAAAATATCTCAAATAAACATACGTAATTATATTATTCGACGCATTTTACATAAATCCTTCTTAATTTAAAAAAAATTGCTAAAAAGCAATTTTCTTTTATTCATTTAAATTAATCATTTTATGATCTAATTTATGTATCATTTTAGCACAATAAATCCATTCATTTGACTCTTCATTCGTAATTTTTTCTTGCGGTTTATATTTCATTTTATGTTCTAAGTTTGCCCAAAAATCCATTGCAATTGTTCGTATTTGCACCTCGACTTTTACATAAATTATATTTTTAGATAAGGTAACTGGTACTTTTAATAATAAATGATAACTGGAATATCCACTTTTTTTAGGATGTGTTACATAGTCCTTTTCCTTTAATACTTCTATTCCATTCCATTTTTTTAATAAATCTTTAATGGTAAAAATGTCTCTTTTTAAAGGACATATGATTCTTAAGCCTGCAATATCGTTTATATTTTTAATCATTTCTTGATAAGTAAAAGAAATCTTTCTTTGTTCCATTTTATTTATAATACTTTTTGGTTCTTTAATTCTCGTAGTTATATGATCAATTAAATCATACTCATAAAATAGTTTAAATTCGTCTTTTAAAATTTCTATTTTTGTTTCTAATTCTCGAATTGCCATTGAATAAAGAAACATTAATCTCTTAAAATTTTTGTCGTCTAGTTTTAATTTTTGATGATAGTCAATTAAATTCTCTATTCCCATTAAATAATTTTTCTTTTGAAGTTTCATCATCCATACACCTTCCTATTATTATTATATGCTTTATCTTAACGTATTATTGTAACAAAATAATATTTTATTGGTAATTTTTGTGTGAAAAAAAGAAGACATTCGTCTTCTTTTTTCATTAATATTATTGAAATCTTTTAATTAATTCTTCTCGTGTCATCATAATTTTTTCACCAGTTTTTATATTTTCAAGTTCAAATTTATTGTCATTAGATTGTTCTCCTAAAATTACCATATAAGGAGTACCTAATATTTTACAGTCTTTTATTTTTGTTCCAATATTCAAATTTTCTCTATCATCTAAAATACTAGCAATTTTTTCATTTTGTAAAATTTCATATAATTCATTTGCTTGTTTTACTTTTTCTGGCTGATCCATTTTAGGAATAATTTGAATTTTATAAGGTGCAATTGATTCCGGTAATGAAAATCCACATGGTCCCCATTTTTCATCCGTTAACAAACATTGTTCATATAAAGCAGCTACTGTTCTGCTTACACCAATTCCATAACATCCCATATAATATAATGTCTCTTTGCCTTCTTGATTTGTAAATTTTCCATTCATCATTTCAGAATATCTAGTTCCTAATTGAAAAATATGCCCTAATTCCATAGTTCTTATTTCTTTAAAATTTGAAATATCTTCTATTTGATATTCTTCTCTTAAATATTCTTGATAATTTTCTTTTTCTAAAATTTCTGTATTTAATCCAATTCCTGTTTGTTCATCATATAATATTTTATCTTCCCCTTGTTCAGAAATTAGCATAAATTCCTCTGACCTTTTTCCTCCCATTGCTCCATTGTCTGCTACAATTGGAATTACTTTCATTCCAATTTTTTCAAATATTTCTAAAAAGGCTTCTCTTATATTTTCATAAGATTTTATCATGTGATTTTCATCAACATCAAAGCTATAAGCATCAAGCATTGGAAAAGCCTTTCCTCTTAATAAATAACCTCTTGTTCTAATTTCATTTCTAAATTTTTCTCCAATTTGGTAATATGTTACTGGTAAGTTTTTATAAGATTTTAGCTTTTCTCTAGCAAATTCGAGCATTGCCTCTTCCCCTGTAGGAGCTAAACAAAATGTTCCTTTATTAGATTCTGTAATTAGCATAGTTCCATCTTGAACATAATGTTCATATCTTCCTGAATTTTTCCATATAGTATCTGGCTGTAAAGTAGGCAGTAATACTTCTGTACAACCATATTTATTTAAAGTTTCCACAATAATTTGCTCTACTTTTCTTCTAACTAATAAAGGGACTGTATTATAACCAAATAAACCAGCTCCATATTGTACTAATTGTCCTGTTTGCAATAAAATACTTTGTCCTGGATACATTTCATCAATATTATTTAATTTAACAGTTCCTAATCCTGTTCCGTGATAATTTCATGTTTTTTCCTCTTCCTTTTATTTATTGATTATTTATATTTTTTATAATATCTTCTTGTTCTTTTACCTCTTCTGGTGTTTCTGTTTTTTCAATTAATTCATCAATAACAATTTGTTGATTTTCATCAATTTTATATCTTGGTAATTCTGGTAATTGTTCTAAAGAATCATAACCAAACATTCTTAAGAACTCATTTGTTGTTTGATAAGACATCGGTTTTCCTGGTAAATCAATTTTTCCAGCTTCTTCAATTAATCCATATTCTAATAATTTATAAACACAAGCATCTGCTGAAACGCCACGAATAGATTCTATTTCTGCTCTTGTGATTTGTGGATTATAAGCAATAATTGCTAGAGTTTCTAAAGCTGCATTAGATAAATTTGGTCTATTTCTCTTATCCAATATTGGATAAATAGATTCATATAAATCTTTTTTGGTACATAATTGATAAGAATCATTTATTTTTACTATTTCAATTCCACGTTTTTCTTCTTTATATTCTTCTTGCATATTAGATAGAATATTTTCTAAAGCTTCTTCTGAAAGTTCTAAATTTAAAATAAACTCTTTTTTTGTAACTGGTCTACCCGCTGCAAAAAGAATTGCTTCTATCGTAGCTTTTAATTGATTAATTTCCATTTTGTCTCCTTTATAATCATTATTTTTACCATATGTCTATTATGCCATAAAAAGGCTAGTTCGTCAATATTTTTTAAATTTTCTTGCACTTTTCTTATAAATATGATACGATTATTTTAATAAAAAACGGAGGAATTGTTTATGGAAGAAAAGAAAAATCTAGAAGTCGTTTCTGGAGATGGTTCAAACTTAGATATCTCGCCAGTCTATGATAATTTAGATGCAGCTAAGCCAAAATCAGCAAAAGATAAACCAACTCATATTGTTATTCCAAAAGAAACAAATCAAACTTCAAAAAATGAAAAAGAAGAAGAAAAAAAAGAAGAAAATTAATTTCTTCTTTTTTTACTCTTCTACTTTTTCAAATAATTCCTTACCAACTCCACATAAAGGACATGTCCAATCTTCTGGTAAATCTTCAAATTTTACTCCTTCTTTTTCTTCATCATAAATATAACCACATACTGTACATTTATATTTCATTTTTTACTCACCTCCTAACATTTTATTAGCTAATTCTTTCATTTGATCAATAGTTTCTTGTTTCATTGTTGAACGAATAGTAACACAAGGCTCTACTAGCGTAATATCTTTCATTTCCTTTATAATACTTTTCATTGTTTTAGCTGCTGATGGAGCCCAAGAACCATTCTCTAGAATTCCTATTTTTCGATTTTGATAATTTCTTTCTTTTAGATGATTTAAAAATTGTTCCATTGATACAAATACACCTGCATTATAGCTAGAAGCCGCTAAAATAATTTTATCATATCTAAAGGCATCTTCTACTGCTTCCGCCATATCTTCTCTTGTTAAGTCTGTTAATACTACTTTTTTAGCTCCATTTTCTTCTAATATTTCTTTTAATTTTTTTGCAGCCTCTAAAGTATTACCATAAATAGAAGCACAAGCAATAAAAACACCATCATCTTCTGGTTTATAACTACTCCATATATTATATTTTTCAATATAATGTGCTAAATTTTCTTTTAAAATAGGGCCATGTAAAGGGCAAATAATCTTAATATCTAATGTTTCTGCTTTTTTTAATAACGCTTGAACTTGTGTCCCATATTTTCCAACAATTCCAAAATAGTATCTACGAGCTTCGCAATCCCACTCTTCTTGTGTGTCTAATGTTCCAAATTTTCCAAATCCATCTGCAGAAAATAAGATTTTATCTAATTGGTCATATGTTACCATGACTTCTGGCCAATGTACCATAGGAGCCATAAAAAACTGCAATGTATGTTGTCCAAAACTTAAAGTTTCTCCTTCTTTAACTAATATTTTTCGATCAGTTAAATCAATATCAAAAAAGTTAGGTAACATGGTAAATGTCATGGCATTTCCAATAATCTTCATTTTAGGATATTTTTGGGCTAATAGTCCAATATTATAGGCATGATCTGGTTCTAAATGAGAAACAACTAAATAGTCTACTGCTTCTCCATCTAATTCTCTTTCTAAATTTTCTAACCAATTATTAGTAACTTTTCTATCTATTGTATCTAACACAACATTTTTTTCATCTTTTATTAAATAAGAATTATAAGACATTCCATTTGGTACTTCATATTGTCCTTCAAATAGTCTAATATCTTTATCATCAGCTCCAATATAAAAAATAGAGTCTGTTATTTTAGTATCCTTCATTTTTCTTTTCCTCCTCTTACTTTTTCTATTATATCAAAAAAATCAAAATTGTAAAGTCCTCTCGTCTTCCTTGTTTATTTCCTTTTCTTTTCTCTTGACATCAACTTCATTTAGGCATATACTAAAACCATAAAATAAATATAAAAAGGAGGAGAGCATACATGGATGACTTAATTGAAATTAGATGGCATGGTAGAGGCGGTCAAGGTGCTAAAACAGCGTCATTATTATTAGCTGATGCTGCTTTTAATACTGGCAAATATATTCAAGGTTTTCCTGAATATGGACCAGAAAGAATGGGTGCACCAATTACTGCTTATAATCGTATTAGTAGCACACCTATTACCATTCACAGTAATATCTACGAACCAGATTATGTAGTAGTTGTTGATGATACTCTTTTAGAAACCGTTGATGTCACATCAGGTTTAAAAGAAACTGGAGCCATTGTTATTAATACAACAAAATCTGCTGATTACTTAAAAAGCGTATTAAAAGGATACAAAGGAAATATCTATACAATAGATGCTAGAAAAATATCAGAAGAAGCTTTGGGTAAATATTTTCCTAATACACCAATGCTTGCAGCTATTGTTAAAGTAAGTGGTATCATGACAGATGAAGCTTTATTAGAAGATATGAAGGGCTCTTTTAAACATAAATTTGCTAAAAAGCCAGAAGTTATTGATGGTAATATGAGGGCTTTAGAATTAGCATTAAAGGAGGTTAAAAAAGTATGACAAAAATCAACAATCAAACACCTATGGAGAAACTAACTCCTGGTGGTAATATTTATACTTCTGGAAACGCTAAAGAATTTAAAACAGGAGATTGGAGAAGCGTACGACCTGTTTTCCTATCGGAAAATTGCAAACAATGTGGTTTGTGTTTTCCTGTTTGTCCAGAAGATGCAATTCCAGTAAATTCTGAATTAAAAAGAGAAGATTTTAATTTTGATTATTGCAAAGGATGCGGTGTATGTGCAAAAGTATGTCCATTTGGTGCAATTTCTATGAAGGAGGAGGGATAATTTATGAGTATAAGAGAAAGATTAAGTGGTAATGAAGCATCAGCAACTGCTATGAGACAAATTAATCCAGATGTAGTAGCAGCTTTTCCTATCACACCTTCTACAGAAATTCCTCAATATTTTTCAACATTTGTTGCCAATGGTACTGTTGATACAGAATTTGTAGCCGTAGAAAGTGAACATAGCGCTATGTCTGCTTGTATTGGAGCAGAAGCTGCTGGTTCTAGAGCTATGACAGCCACTTCTGCAAATGGGTTGTCTTTAATGTGGGAAATGATTTATATTGCTTCTAGTTTAAGACTACCTATAGTTCTATCATTAGTCAATCGTGCGGTATCTGGTCCTTTAAATATTCATTGTGATCACTCTGATGCGATGGGGGTACGTGATAGTGGTTGGATTATGCTATTTTCTGAAACAAATCAAGAAGCCTATGATAATACTTTAATGGCACATAGAATTGCTGAACATAAAGATGTTCGCTTACCACTAATGGTTTGTCAAGATGGATTTATCACATCCCATGCCATTGAAAATATTGAATTAGTAGAAGATGAAAAAGTAAAAGAATTTGTTGGAAAATATAAGCCAGACCATTACTTATTGAATGAAAAAGAACCAATTGCCGTTGGTCCATTAGATTTACAAGCTTATTTATTTGAACATAAAGCTCAACAAGCAATTGCTATGAAAAATGCAAAACAAGTTATTTTAGAAGTATCAAAAGATTTTGAGAAAATGACAGGAAGAAGTTATGGATTTTTTGAAGAATATCAATTAGAAGATGCTGAAGTAGCAATCGTTTGTATGAATTCAACTGCTGGAACAACTAAATTTGTAGTAGATAATTTAAGAACAAAAGGAATTAAAGCAGGACTTTTAAAAATTCGTGTATTCAGACCTTTTCCTGCAGAAGAAATTGCAAAAGCACTTTCTCATTTAAAAGCCATTGCAATTTTAGATCGTGCTGATTCTTTAAATGCTGCTGGTGGTGCTCTATTTGAAGATGTTACTTCTAGTATGTATGTAAATCAAGTTCACGTACCAGCTGTTAACTACATTTATGGTATTGGTGGTAGAGATACCAAAGCAGAAGATATTGAATCTGTTTATACTGATTTATTGAAAATTATGGAAACAAAACAAATTGATAATCCTTATCGTTATTTAGGATTAAGAAAGGAGGAGAACAAATAATGGCTTATAATGTAAAAGAAGTAGTGGCTAATAAGCCTTCCCGTTTTACTCCTGGTCATAGAATGTGTGCTGGATGTGGTGCACCACCAATTGCAAGACACATTATGAGAGCTTTAAAGCCAGAAGATCATGCTGTTGTTTGCGGAGCCACTGGATGTATGGAAGTTTCAACCTTTATTTATCCTTATACTGCTTGGACCGATTCCTTTATCCATACAGCTTTTGAATGTGCAGGAGCTACATTATCTGGTGTTGAAGCAGCTTATGTTTCTTTGAAAAAACAAGGAAAACTTTCACAAGAAGGAGAAACAAAATTTATCGCTTTTGGTGGAGATGGTGGAACTTATGACATTGGACTACAAAGTCTATCTGGTGCAATGGAACGTGGCCATGATATGGTTTATGTATGTTATGATAACGGTGCGTATATGAATACTGGTATACAACGTTCATCTGCTACACCAAAATTTGCGGATACTACAACTTCTCCTGCTGGCAAAGTAATTCCTGGTAAAATGCAATCTAGAAAAGATTTAGCCAAAATTATGGCAGGACATCATATTCCTTATGTAGCACAAACACTTGGCTATATGAATTTTAAAGATTTATATGAAAAAGCAGAAAAAGCAATCTATACCAAGGGACCTGCATTTTTAAATGTAATGGCACCATGTCCTAGAGGATGGGGATATCCAACAGATCAATTGATGCAAATTAATAAACTTGCTGTTGAAACTTGCTACTGGCCTTTATATGAGGTAACAAATGGTGTTTATAAAATTAATTATAAACCTGCTAAAAAATTGCCAATTGAGGAATTCTTAAAACCACAAAAAAGATTTAAACATCTATTTAAACCTGGCAATGAATGGATGATTGAAGAATTTCAAAAAGAAGTAGATGCTCGTTGGCAAGAATTATTAGATTTAGAAGAAATTACAAATAAAGAATAACCAAAAATAAAAAGTTGCATTTATTCCATTATTTGCAACTTTTTATTTTTTAATCTTTACTTTCTATTACAATTAAAATTCCTTTTTTTAATTGAATTCTAGCTGTTTTTTCTATCATTTCATTACTAATTCCCAAACTAATTCCAATTGGTAAAGTATAATTGGTTAATGGATATTGAAATCCTGTTAAAGTTAATCCTTCTACAGTACTAGTTAGAGGAATCAATGAAATATATTTTCCAAAAGTTTTATTTTGATAAAGAGTTTTTTCTTTTTCAACTAAATAAATTTTATTATAATCATCTAAAATTTGGCAAGGAATCTTAGCTTCCAAAGCTTCTTTTAAAATATGAATATTAGATAAAGCATGATCCATTCTTTTTCCAAGAGCTCCTAAAATCGTAATACTAGAACTTTTTAAACTAATTGCAAGATGTAAAGCAATATCTGTATCTGTATTATCTTTGTGAGATAAATAAGATTTAAAAATAATTTTTGGTTTCTTTTGATAAAATTCCAATACTTCTTTAGAAATAGAATCAAAATCTCCTACTACATAATTAGGTATTTTATTTAATTGATACAAAGCTTCTAGTCCTTTATCAACAGCAATGATATTTCCTTTAAACCCATCATTCAAAAAATATTCTTTTAAATTTTTTAAATTGATTTCTCCACCTGAAACAATTAAAGTTTCCATTTTTATTCTTCTCCTTGATTTGTATTACAGCTTTTTTTCCCTTTGGTAGGGATTAAAAAGAAAGCACCTACGATGATTGGTAAATAAAATGTATATATTCTCCAAAACAAAATAGACATGTTTATTGTTCCATGTTTAAAAATAGAACTAAATAATAGGTAAAATCCTCCTTCTGCTCCAAGTCCTGAACCAGGTGTAGGTATAAATGTCATAATTAGTAATAAAAATGCTTGTATAGGTACAATTTGCAAGAATGTAATTCCACTATTTCCAAATGCTTTGTATACCATATAAGTAATAGAATAATAGGCAAAACTTTGCACAACTGCTGTTATAAACATTTTGAAAACCATTTCCTTTTCAGATTTCATAAACAAAAATTGTTCTCGAAAATGATCAATACTGTTGTCTAATTTTTCTATCATTCCTTCTGGATTTTTAAAAAGATGTATTTTTCCCATAAATCGAATTATTGGAGAGGTAAAAAAAGTAATCATTTTTTTCTTAATTCCTGCTAATATAACTAATATAATTGCCAAAATATTAACACTAAAACCTATAATAACAATCCAAATATATTCTTGCATTAAGTCTACAAAAAACTGAAATTCAAGTAAAACTACTATTAAAGTACTTACTATTAATGCAGTTTGTGTCGTAATAAATTTTATAGCCATAGCAGATAAAGAATCGCTAACTCTTTTCCCTGTTTTTGTAAGTTCATATGCTTGCATTGGCTGTCCACCAGAAGAAAATGGAGTAATATTATTAAACAGCTGTCCAATCATAGCTACTTTAAATGAATTGGAAAAAGACTGATTTAAATACATTTTCTTTAATGGTAAATGTAATGTAACAGCTTCGCAAATCCAATAAATTATAAGGCATAATATTCCTAAAAAAACCCATCTATAATCCACGTTGTTTAATACTTCTATGATATTATCTATTCCATCTACACTAATCATATAGATGAATAGACCAATAAATATTAATACAATTAAAGCAAAATTAAATATTGTCATTTTTTTATTAATAGGTTTTTCTTCTTGATTGTTTTCTTCTATTTGAACTTGTTTCTCGTCAAAATTGTCTGGCATATTTTTCTTTCCTTTCACAAGCTAAATTATTTTTATATAAAAAAGCACTCTTTGTTCATTTTTAGAGTACTTTTTTTAGTCTTATATTTCTTTTTATTCTTCTTCTGGTGCCTCAACTGGGCAAACTCCTGCGCAAGTACCACAACTAATGCAAGCTGATTGATCGATTACAAATCTTTCTTCACCTTGTGAAATACATCCAACTGGACATTCACTTGCACAAGCTCCACAAGAAATACATTTGTCTGTAATTTTATATGCCATCTTTTTCACCTCCTAAATGCTACTTTTTTGCTTCTATTTTATATCTGCTCTATCTTGTTTTTCTAATTCTTCTAATTCTTCTAATTCTTTTTTATGTTCTAATTCTTCTTTATCTATTTTTTGTGCTACTGAATCCTTTAATATTTTTACATCTTTTATATCATATTTTTTATAAAAATATCCATCTGCCTCATTGTCTTTTATTTTAACTCGAATTTTTTCTTTTAATGTTTCAATAGAGTCTACTTCTCCTTCTCCATCTTCTGTCTTTACAATAGCACCAATATGAGGAAGTTTTTTTAATTTTTCTTCATACACATCATTTTCATATTTTAAACAACACATTAATCTTCCACAATTTCCTGATATTTTTGATGGATTTAACGACATATTTTGTTCCTTTGCCATCTTAATAGATACACTTTCAAAATCACTTAAGAATGTACAACAACAAAGCTCTCTTCCACAAACTCCATTTCCACCAATTCTTTTTACTTCATCTCTTACTCCTATTTGTCTTAATTCTATACGTGTTTTATAAATAGCAGCTAAATCTTTTACTAATTCTCTAAAGTCAATCCTACCATCTGCTGTAAAATAAAATAAAATTTTGCTATTATCAAATTTATATTCGACATCTGTTAAAGTCATGTCTAATTTATGCTCTTTTATTTTTTGCTGACAAATATTAAATGCTTCTTTTTCTTTTTTTCTACATTCTTCAAAATGTTTATGGTCTTTGTAATTTGCTATTCTAACTACTTTTTTCAAAGGTGATACAATTTTATCATCTTCTACCCAACGGTTTGGAATCATGACTTCTCCATATTCTTCTCCTTGTGCTGTTTCTACAATTACTTTATCACCTTTTCTTATTTTTAATCCTCTTGGATTAAAAAAATATATTTTTCCTAATTTTTTAAATCTAACTCCTATAATATTTTTCAAACTACTTCCTCCCACATGTTGATAATTAGATTATCTATACACATATCATAATTTACATTTTGTTTCAACATTTTTTTTGTATTTTCCACAATCTGAATGCAGTTTGTGTATAAATAGTTCTCTTTTGCTCTTTTTAGTAATAATAGATTGATATACTCTAATATTTCAAAAATTTCTTCCTTTGCTTGGTATAATGGTTCTGATATCTTTAAAATATCAATTAAATCTTTTTTATTTAAACTATTTACCATATTTTCTAACAATTCATACATCGGTTGTTTATCTTTTAAAGATAGTGCTTTACCAATACTTCCTTGAAACATTTCTAATTGATGATTTGTTAGATTTGTTATTCCCTGTTTTTCTAAATATTGCCTCATTTCTTGTTCCTGAATTGGTTGGAAATGAAATATCATACATCTAGATTTAATGGTTGGCAAAAAAGCACTTTCTTGACTACCAATTAAAATAATAGTTACAAATTCTGGCGGTTCTTCAAGTGTTTTTAAAAAACAATTTTGTGCTTCAAAAGTCATAGAATCTGCTTCATTAATCAAATATACTTTTTTAGTCGATTGAATTGGTTTTTCTGGTATCTTTTTTTGTAACTCACGAATTTGTTCGATTTTAATACCATTACCATCTGGTTCGATAAATATAAAATCAGGATGGTTAATTTCTTCTATTTGTTTTTCAATTTGATTAATTCCTAACAATGCTTTTGCAAATTCTACTGCCATTAACTTTTTTCCTATGCCTTGCATTCCAACAAATAAATAACTATGAGATGTTTTTTTATCTAAAATGGACTTTTCCAATATTTTTTTTATGGAATAATTGCCTACAATAGAATCAAACATTATTTAACTTCTCCCCATTTATTTAATGGCCAAATACGAATGGCTACTGTACTTTCAATTTTTTCTAATGGAATACATCCAAAAGCTCGGCAATCTGTACTATGATTTCGATTATCCCCCATTGCAAAAACGCAATTATCTGGTACAACAAAATCATCAAATCCTGCTTCATTTACATCTGTAACAATTCCAGATTGTAAGTAAGGTTCTTCTAAAACATTGTCATCAATATAAACTTTTCCATCTTTAATTTCTACATGTTCTCCTGGCAAAGCAATTACTCTTTTAATGTAGCTTCTTTTTCCAATCTCTAAAAAGTTATTAATAAACCATTGAAAAGCATTCTTTTGATTATATTTAGCCACTGGATTATTTAAATCTATTTCTGAAACAGAATAATTAATTTTAGATGGTTCCTCAAAAGTTATAATTTCTCCTCTTTGTGGTAATTTTTTAGTTGTTCTTCCCCATCGATTTAACCATAGTCTCTCGTCTTGTATTAAAGTAGGATTCATAGATACTTGTTTTACAATCGTTGGTGTTCCTATGAAATAACGAAATAACATAGCAAGTACCAAAGCAATTACAATACAATAAATCCACTCTAATATTTCTTTTGTCTTTTCACTCAAAATTTCATCTCTCCTCTATCATTATGTATTAGTTACTTTTTATTTTTTACTTTACTATTATACATTAATTTTTCCAACTTATCAATGAAATCATTGATATATTTTTTATTTATTGTTTTGTTGGAATTCTAATTACAACTTCTGTCCCTTGTCCAACTACACTTTTTATATCAATGCTTCCACCATTTTTATCTAAAATTTCTTTTGCTATAGAAAGTCCGAAGTCCCGTACCTCCCATTTCTCTAGTTCTAGCTTTATCTACTCGATAAAATCTTTCAAAAATTCGATTTAAGTCTTCTTCTGGGATGCCAATTCCATTATCAAAAACTTTAATATAAGCATCATTATATACAAAACCAACGTAAATTTTAATTTCTCCTCCGTCTTTAGTATATTTAATACTATTTGTTAAAATATTTAATACAACTCTTTCAATATCATCTTTATCAGCATATACAGGAGGAACATCTGCTGTTACAAAACAATTTACTGTATGATTTTTCTTTTTAATTTCAATTGCTAATTTATCTTGGCATTTTTTTACTAAATCGCCTAAATCAAAAGCCTCTTTTTGTATTACCTTATTATTATTGTCATATCGTGATAAAGTCAATAAATCTGTTACTAATCTAGCCATTCTTCTTGCTTCTGTTGCAATAACATTTAAGAATTTTGTCTGCATTTCTTTGTCATATTCTCCTTCTAACAAAGTATCTGCATAACCCATAATAGAAGTAATCGGTGTTTTTAACTCGTGTGATACGTCTGCCACAAACTCTTTTTGCATATTATCTAATCTAACATGTTCTGTAATGTCTTGTATAACAGCTATTACGCCATCTGGTCGATCTGATTCATTCTTAAATGGTGCAAAAAACACTTTCATATAAGAATCTTCTACCTGAATTCTCTGTTCTGTTGATGTCCAGTTTTCCAAATAAATAATTTTTTCCATATTAATATTTAATTTGAATTTTTTGAAAATATCTTCAAAAGTATTGTCTTCTGGTCCAATACTTAAGGATTTTTTAGCAGCTGGATTGATTAAAATAATCTCACCTTGTCGATTAAAAGCTATAATACCATCTGTCATATGAAGTAAAATAGTTTCAATCTGATTTTTTTGAGTAGAAACTTCACTTAATTTTTGTTTCCATTCTGTTGTCATTAACTCTAATACATTTTCAAAATCTTTTGTTTCATTTTTTCTTTTTCCTTTTACAGTTTTAGTAACATTTCCTTCTTCTTCTGCTATTTTTTCAGCACTTTTTATCAATTTATTAATAGGATAAATTAAAAATTTAGATAAATAGATAGCAAGAATTATTTCTATTAAAGAAAAAACAATAGCAACTGTACCTAATAGAAAAATAGTTTTATTTTGAATTTCTTGTAAATTTACTACTTGTCCCATTTCTAGCTGTGTATTTAAATTATTTAGTGAACTTAAGAAAAAAATTCCAAGTACACCAATTATCATAATTCCTATTAAAAAAAATAGTAATATAATTTTGTTAAATTGTATATTTTTAAACATTTTATTCCCTCTATTTTAGTAGTTTTTTAAGTTCCTGATAAATTTTATCTTCCACTTGTTTGGTCGATACTTTATAGGCTTTTTCTCCCATCTGTTTTTGTTTCGATGGATTTAAAATAATTTCATCTATTGCTTGTTTTAAATTTTCTCCCGTTAATTCATCATTTAATATAATTTTAGCCGCTCCTACATTTTCTAATACTCTTGCATTATAAAATTGATGATTATGGCTAACATTAGGAAGAGGAATTAATATAGATGGTTTTCCTAAATTTGAAATTTCCGTTACAGTCATTGCTCCACTTCTTCCTACTATAACATCTGCCACATTCATAACTTCTTCCATATTATAAATATAAGGCAAAATTTTAGTTTGTTCTATATTATTAATAGAAATATTTTTACTTTCCAGAATTTCTTTTACCAAATCAAACTGTTTAGGTCCTGTTGCCCAGATAATTTGGTAATTTTTATTTTCTTTATTTTGAATAATCTGTATTAAAGCCTCATTAATTTTTTTAGCTCCTTGACTTCCTCCTATTATCAAAACAATTGGTTTTAACCCATTTAATCCTATTTTTTGGATAATACTATTCTTTTCATTGATTCCATATTCTCGTTTTTTAATTTTTACTGGAGTCCCAGTGCATACAACTCTTTTTGCTTTTTTTATTCTCCCTAAAGTTTCTTCAAAAGATACCATTATGGTATCTGTACTTTTAGCTAACATTTTAACAGCTCTTCCTGGGAAGCTATTACTTTCATGTAATACAGTTGGAATTTTTAATCGATGTGCTGCTAAAATAGTAGCACCACATATATAACCACCTGTTCCAATTACAATATCTGGTTGAAATTCTTGTATGATTTTTCTGGCTTCTCTATATCCCTTTAAAGTCTTCCACATTTTTTGAATATTTTCGATTGAAAGCTTTTTATTTAATCCATAGGCTTCGATTGTTTCTAATTTATATCCGACTTCTTGGAACTAAATCATTTTCTAACCCTCTTGTTGTCCCAATAAAAACAATTTCTGAATCTTTTTCTTCTTGTTTTATTTTATTAGCAATGGCAATAGCTGGATTAATATGTCCGAGCCGTTCCTGCTGCTGCAATAATAACCTTCATAAATAGCTCCCTTCTTTATATATGACGGATTAAATTCGTTTTATGATTTTGCACTTGCTCTAGATATATTGAGTAATACACCCATTCCACACAGTAATAAGAAAAGTGCCGTTCCTCCGATAACTAAAAAATGGTAATGGCATTCCTGTTGCTGGCATAGAAGATGTTACAACAGCTACATTAATAATAACTTGTATTCCTACTAAAGATGTAATTCCGAATAGCTAATAAACTTCCAAACATATCAGGCGCCTTCATAGCAATTAAAATTCCCCTCCAGATAAAAATGGCAAATAAAATCAGTACAGCACTACAACCAATAAAGCCAAGTTCTTCTCCTAAAATAGAAAAAATAAAATCATTATGTGGTTCTGGTATGTATAAAAATTTTTGTTTACTCTCACCGAAGTCCTACTCCAAATAATCCACCGAGATCCGAATAGCATATAAACTTTGAATAACTTGCCAGCCATCTCCCATTTTATCTTTCCATGGATCTAAAAAAGTAATAACTCTTTGTAAACGATAATCTGAAAATAAAATTAATGCTGTTATAATTGGAATACCTATCGTTCCACCTGTCACTAAAAAATGCCAAAATTTGCAACCAGCCATAATCATCATAATACTGCATATTCCTATTATAACAATAGATGCACTTAAATGTGGTTCTATTATAAGTAATCCTATAATCGGTGCTAATATGCACATGTGCTTTATAAAACCTTTACCATAAAAATTTAGTTCATCTCGATTTTTCGTTAAAATTCCCGCATAAAAAACAATCATTAATAGTTTTACAATTTCAGATGGTTGAAAAGATAATGTTTCTGTTACATAAATCCATCGTTTTGCTCCATTTACTGTTTTTCCTGCTATTAATACTAAAGCAAGTAAAATAAGTGATATCCACCAAGCATGTTTATAAAATTTCTGATAAAAACGATAATCAATTTTAGATATAAATAGCATAGCAATAATTCCTAAAATTGCAAATAATAATTGCTTCGAAAAATAAGAATAACTATCTCCACTTTCTGCCAAAGCAGATGGTGAACTAGCTGATAAAACCATAATTAATCCGATTGAAAGTAATAATAAAATTGTAATTAATAAAGTAAAATCAATTGGATTATTTAAAAAACTTGAAAAACTTTTTTCTTTTTTCTTTTTTGGCATTGAAATATCTTTCCTTCCTATTCATTTATATAATTTTTAATCCAATAATACACAAAGATAAGGTAACTAAACTAAACACAATTACCACTTTACTCTCTTTCCATCCTTGTAATTCAAAGTGATGGTGTAATGGTGCCATTTTAAAGAATCTTTTCCCAGTCTTTTTAAAATAAGCTACTTGTATTATAACTGAAATTGTTTCTAATACAGGGATTAAAGCAATCACAATTAATAAAAGTGGCATCTTTAAATATAAACAGATAGCAGAAATAACACCTCCGTAAAAGAAGGGAACCTGTATCTCCCATAAATACCTTAGCAGGATGTAAATTAAACATTAAAAATCCAAGAACTGTTCCTATAATAATACTTCCAAATATAGATATTTCTTGCATACCTGCAATCATTCCAATAATAGTTAAACAAGTAATAATAATCGCAGATATACTAGAAGAAAGTCCATCAATCCCGTCAGTTAAATTAATAGCATTGGTAGTTCCTAAAATAACTATAATAGCAAAAGGAATATACAAATAAACTGGCATTGTAATATATGTTTTAAAAATAGGAATATAAGTTTCTGTTCCTATATGTAATCCTTCTATCAAATAAATTACATATATAACTGAAACTAATAATAAGCCTAACATCTTATAACTAGGTTTTAAACCTTTTGTATTCTTTAAAACTAACTTTTTAAAGTCATCTACAAATCCAATAATTCCAAAGCCAATCGTTAAAATTAACATTGGTATTAATCGATTAGCTGTTTCATGTTGCCCTTGCCATTTTAAAAAAATATAAGCTCCTGTTACCACTAAAACCATGGTAATAATCATAATAATGCCACCCATTGTTGGCGTTCCTTGCTTTTTTAAATGAGATTGTGGTCCATCATCTCTTTCTATTTGCCCTACTTTTAGTTTTCTTAACATAGGGATAACAATCCATGCTACCATAACTGCTGTGATAAACGCTATTACTAGCATACTCGTTTCTACTCTCATTGTACCAAACCTTTCGCCTATTTTTATATTCTATTTTAAATTCTTTATAATATCCTTTACTATATTTCTTTCATCATAAGGATGCTTTACTCCATCTATTTCTTGATAAAGTTCATGCCCTTTTCCTGCTAAAACGACAATGTCTTTTTTAGTTGCCATTGAAATTGCTTCTTTAATTGCTTGTGTTCGATCTACTATTACTTTATATTTACCTGTTGTTTTTTTCATTCCTTTTTCAATTTGATCAATAATTTTTTGTGGTTCTTCTGTTCTTGGATTATCAGAAGTAATAAATGTAAAATCTGCAATTCTTCCAGAAATTTCGCCCATAATTGGTCTTTTCCCACTATCTCTATCTCCACCACATCCAAATACAGATATGACTTTTCCTCTTGTATAACTTTTTACTGCCTGTAAAATATTTTCTAAACTTTCTGGAGAATGAGCATAGTCAATCATAATAGGTAACTCTTTTGCATTATCTACTAATTCTGATCTTCCTGGTACTCTTACTTCTAATAATGCTTCTTTAATAATCTCTGGTTCAATTCCAAATTTTTGTGCTACACAAATAGCAGCTAAAGAATTGTAAACGCTAAATCTACCTGGAATACCCGTTTTTACTCTTTCATTTCGATCAGTTATTTTTACTTTAAAATCTACATATGAATTCGTAATTGTAATATCTTTAGCCAATACATTAGCAAAATTATCAATTCCATATGTTGTAATATTATGTTCTGGAAACAATCTTGGTATTTTAGCTGCTTGTAAATCATCTACATTGGTAATTCCAGTTTTACACATTTTAAATAATTTTAATTTTGATTGTAAATAATCTTGCATATCTGGATGTTCTTTTTCACTAATATGATCTTCTGAAAAATTAGTAAATAGTACTATATCAAAATCACATCCATCTACTCGATGTAATTTTAAGCTTTGAGAAGATACCTCCATGACTACTACTTCCACTCCTGCTTCTACCATATTAGCAAATTCTCTTTGTAATTCTATACTTTCTGGTGTTGTTCGATCACTTTCTTTTACTTTTTTTCCATTAATATAAGTAGCAATAGTTCCAATTAATCCTACCTTTTTACCTGCTTTTTCTAAAATTTGTTTAATCATAAAAGTAGTTGTAGTTTTTCCTTTGGTTCCTGTTACTCCTATTAATTTAAATTTTTGGGATGGATGACCATAAAAGTTAGAAGAACAAATTGCTAAAGCCTCTCTTGTATCTTTTGCCATAATAATAGTAATTTCTTGTGGTATAGCTAAAGATTTCAAATCACAACCTTCCTCTATTATAACAGCTGTTGCTCCTTTTTTTATTGCATCTGATACATATTTATGTCCATCGACTGAAAATCCTTTAATAGCCACAAATAAAAAATCTTTCTTAATTTCTTTTGAGTTGCTCTCTAGCCCTACTACCTCTAATTCTAAATTTCCTCTTACTTTTAAACCTTCTAAGCCAATTAGCATTTCTTTTAATTTCATTTTTTTCATCCCTTCGATTACTAAATAATTAATTTATTAGGAGCAAAATTTTACCCCCAACTTTGTTACATTATATAACTAAATTACTATTTTGTATAGTTTTTTAAAGATTTTTTATAAAAAAATCTCCTAATATATCTTATTAGGAGTTTTTCTTTTTATTCAACTATTTTAAACTCATTTCACAATACTTGCATCGATATACTTGTCTTTCTTTGTCTGTTAAAATAAATATTTGATCTAAATCTTTTTCAACAGAAGTAATACATCTTGGATTTTGACATTTAGCAATATTGACAATTTTCTCTGGTAATTTTACACGATATTTATCAACTAGTTTATTATCTTTAACAATATTAATAGTAGCATTTGGTTCTATAAATCCTATCATATCAATGTTTACTTCGATATCTTTATCTATTTTTATAATATCTTTTCTTCCCATTTTCTTACTTTTAGCATTAGTAATAATCGCCACTGAACAATCTAAATCTTTTAAATTTAATAAATCATATATTTCCATTCCTTTTTTTGCTTGAATATGATCTATTACAATTCCATTTTTGATACTATCAATATTCATTTTATTTAACCTCCAATAATTTTAAAATAAGAGCCATTCTAATATATTTTCCATATTGCGCTTGTTCGAAATAACGAGCTCTCTTATCATCATCTACATCAGTTGCAATTTCATTTACTCTTGGTAATGGATGAAGAATAGCTAAATCTTCTTTTGCTTTTTCTAATTTTTCCTTATTTAATATATAATAATCTTTTAAACGTACATAATCGTCTTCATTAAAAAATCTTTCTTTTTGTACTCTGGTCATATATAGAATATCTAATTCATCCATATATTCTTCTATATCAGTTGTTTCACAGTACTCAATATGATTTTTTTCTAAAACATCTTTTTTAATATATTCTGGTATCATCAATTCTTTTGGAGCAATTAAAATAAATTTAATATTTTTATATCTAGACATAGCAGTAATTAAAGAATGAACTGTTCTTCCAAATTTTAAATCTCCACAAAGACCAATTGTTAGATTATCTAATCTTCCTTTTTCACATTGTATTGTTAATAAGTCCGTCAATGTTTGTGTTGGATGATTATGTCCTCCATCTCCTGCATTAATAATTGGTATAACTGATTTTTGAGAAGCAACTAATGGTGCTCCTTCCTTTGGATGTCTCATGGCGATAATATCACTATAACATCCCACTACTCGAATTGTGTCTGCTACACTTTCTCCTTTAGATACAGAGCTAGATGAACTTTCTGAAAATCCAATAACATTTCCTCCTAATTCCAACATTGCAGCCTCAAAACTAAGTCTAGTTCTGGTACTTGGCTCAAAAAATAAAGTAGCTAATTTTTTACCATCACATTTATGAGAATACTTCTCTTTATGTTCCATGATATCTTTAGCTACTTTAATTAATTCTTCAATTTCTTCTACAGATAAATCTTTAATATCAATTAAATGTTTCATTTTTTCTCCTTTTTATTAAATAAATTGTGATATTTTCACTATATTATTTTTATCAAAAAATATATGTTTTTGTCAAGTCTTATCTTAATTTTATAAAAAATTTTAAACAAGCTTCTAATTCTAATATTTAAAAGCATTGATAAATACCCCCTTAAAGTATACACCTCTTTTTTATCAGTGTCTACTTTAAGGGGGTAGAGTTCATATTTTCCTCCTTTTTATTGTACATCTATATATACAAAACTATTTTCATAAGCTGTAATTCCAGCTTGTGGTAATTGATTTGTTATAATAGTCTCTTTATCTATTTCTTCTTCATTATTAATATGAATTTGTAATTTATCTTGTTTTAATATTTTTTCTGCTTCTTTTATACTTTTTCCTACTATGTTTGGTACAGTTACCTCATTTCTTGTTTCTACTTCATCTTTATTGCCTTGCTGTACTTCAAGATATGGTAATATTTCTGATAATATTTGCCCACCTACTGGTGCTGC
>CANQZU010000004.1 GCA_947628415.1 uncultured Clostridia bacterium
GCTATATATTATGTTTTCTTAACGTAAAAAGTGAATTTTTTCTCAATTAGCTTTCCAAAATTGCTTATTTTATAAAAAATAATAATGCCTCTAAAATATTTTTAGAGGCATTATTTCCTTTAACAGTTACTGCTCTTAAGCATCTCCCATTCATCTTCTGCCAAATCTATTACCGTTTCTCTATAAAATTCTGGGATTTCATAGTGATTCTCCACTATATTTCTTATGTGCCAAGGCTGCTCACCTTGGTTGATTGCTTCTTGGGCAATATTCCGTGCCCAAATTTTTAACTGTCTTTGTCTTTCCATGTTGTCCTTTCTACCCAGATGTACAATCTACTGGGATTTTGTACTTTTCCTTATGCTACTTCTTTATTATAACATATTTTTAAAAATTTTTCAATTATTTTACTTGCTTCCCATAGTAGCTATCTAATAAAATTTGTTTTAATTCTTCTACTAATGGTAACCTTGGATTAGCTGTTGTACATTGATCTTCAAAAGCACGATCTGCTAACATATCTACTTTTGCTAAAAATTCGTCTTCTTTTATACCTGCTTCTTGTAAAGATTTAGGAATATTAAGATGCTCATTCATTTCTTGAATTTTAGCAATTAAACTTTCAATTCCTTCTTCAACTGTATTTGCTTTTAATCCCATTTTTTTAGCTAATTCATAATATTTTTGATCTGCTATGAAATATTCATATTTTGGGAAAGATACAAATTTTGTTGGTTTTGTACTATTATATTTTACTACATATGGTAATAAAATAGCGTTAATTCTTCCATGTGGTAAGTGAAATTCTGCACCTATTTTATGAGCTAGAGAGTGATTAATTCCTAAAAAAGCATTTGTAAATGCCATTCCAGCAAGGGTACTCGCATTATGCATTTTTTCTCTTGCAAATTGATTACTTCCATCTTGATAAGCTACTTCTAAATATTTAATTACGATTTCAACTGCTTTTTCTGCTAATCCATCTGTATAATCAGAAGCCATGTTAGATACATAAGCTTCTATCGCATGAGTTAGAACATCCATTCCTGTATCTGCTGTAATTGATTTTGGAAGACTCATTACTAAATCTGGATCGATAATAGCTACATCTGGTGTTAATTCATAATCTGCCAATGGATACTTTTTATTTTTTTCTTTATCAGTAATAACAGCAAAGGATGTAACTTCTGAACCAGTTCCTGATGTAGTTGGTATAGCTACCATTTTACATTTTGTTCCTAATTTTGGAAATTTATACGTACGTTTTCTAATGTCCATAAATTTCAATTTTAAACCTTCCACATCTGCATCTGGATTTTCATAAAATAACCACATTCCTTTAGCTGCATCAATTGGGCTTCCTCCTCCTAATGCAATAATAACATCTGGCTTAAAGGCATTCATAACTGCTACACCTTTTTTTATAGTATCAAAAGATGGATCAGATTCTACATCGCTAAATATTTCAGAATGCACATATTGATTTCTTTTTCTTAAATGGTAAAGAATTCTATCAACATATCCTAATTTTACCATTCCTTCATCTGTTACAATAAAAGCCCTTTCTATATCTGGCATTTTTTCTAAATATTGGATAGAACCTGCTTCAAAATATATTTTTTCTGGAATTTTAAACCATTGCATATTAACTCTCCTTTTTGCAACTCTTTTTATATTAATTAAATTAACAGAAGATACATTGGCTGTTGTTGAATTTCCACCAAAAGATCCACATCCTAATGTAAGAGATGGCATATTTGTATTATAAATATCTCCTATTGCTCCATGGGTAGATGGAGAATTGACAATAATTCTTCCTGCTTTCATTTTTTTAGAAAATTGCAAATTAATTTCTTCATCTTCGCAATGAATAACGGCAGAATGTCCAAGTCCTCCAAATTCTAGTAATCTTTCTGCTTTTTCAATTCCTTCTTGTTCATTTTCTACTATATAATAAGTAAGTACTGGACTTAATTTTTCTTTTGAAAAAGGATACTCTCTACCAATTCCTTCTTCTGGGACTACTAATATTTTCGTTTCTTTTGGAACTTCAAAACCAGCTTCTTTTGCAATGGTATAAGGAGATTGTCCTGGTACATGTGATTTTAGTTTATATCCATACTCTTCGTTGTATTCAAACATACTTTGTTGCAATTTTTCTTTTTCCTGTTTTTTTACAAAATAACATCCTGCTTCTTTC
Organism: uncultured Clostridia bacterium; assembly: GCA_947628415.1. Classification (GTDB taxonomy): domain Bacteria; phylum Bacillota; class Clostridia; order TANB77; family CAG-508; genus CAG-269. The sequence continues at coordinate 2,201 of CANQZU010000004.1, forward strand.
ATTAATTGTTCAAATTCTTTATGGATTTCTTTATCTACTAATACTGCTTGTTCTGATGCACATATCATACCATTATCAAAAGCTTTTGATAATACGACATCATTAACAGAAGTTTTTAATTTTGCTGATTTGTGAATATAACATGGTACATTTCCTGGGCCAACTCCCAATGCTGGTTTTCCACATGAATAAGCTGCTTTTACCATTCCAGTTCCTCCAGTTGCTAAAATTAAATTGACATCTGGATGATTCATTAAAAGCCTGGTCGCTAAAACACTTGGTTCTTCAATCCATAAAATACAATTTTCTGGTGCTCCTGCACTAATAGCAGCGTCTCTTACTATCCTTGCTGCTTCACTACTACTTTTTTGAGCAGATGGGTGAAAACCAAATATAATAACATTTCTTGTTTTAGCTGCTATAATTGATTTAAACATAGTTGTAGAAGTTGGATTCGTAACAGGTGTTACACCTGCAATAATTCCAACTGGCTCTGCAATTTCTACATAATCTTCTTCTTCATTTTCATTGATAATTCCAACTGTTTTTTCATATTTTATACTATGATATACATATTCAGTTGCAAACATATTCTTTGTTATCTTATCTTCATAAATTCCTCTTCCTGTTTCTTCTACTGCCATTTTAGCAAGTTCCATATGATGTTCCAAACCTGCCATAGACATAGCTTTTGTAATATGATTAACTGTTTCTTGATCTAATTTTAAATATTCTTGCGATGCTATTTTAGCTTTTTCTACTAGACTATTAATCATATCTTGAACTTTTTGTTCTTCTTGGTTATTATTTTCAGACATAAATTTACCTCCTTATTTCTGTTTATTTTAACCATAATTATTATATATTATTAGAAAAATTTGTCAAGAACTTCACTTACCTTTTATTAAATTTCAAAAAGAAAAACCAGGTCGCTATTTTTACGACCTGGATAAGGATCACATTAATTTATCAGCCAAAACTATTTTTATAGTACATATAAATTATAACATATATTAACATAAAAATTAAATTATATTCTTTGGAATGGCAAGTTTCTGCTTGTATAAAAAATTGCTATATATGATAAATTAATCAAAATCATATATAACAATTTCTATTTTTATTGATATAAATAATTTTGGGGATTTACATGTTCTCCATTAATTCGAATTTCTAGATGTAAATGTGGTCCTGTTGAATTTCCAGTTGTTCCAACAGCAGCAATTATTTCCCCTGCTTTTACTTCTTGTCCTACTTCTACATACATTTTACTTGTATGAGCATACCATGTCTCTATTCCATTTCCATGATCTATTTTTACAATATTTCCATAAGAACCTTGATAACTAGCACAAGTTACTATTCCTGATGACACTACTTTAATAGGAGTTCCCAATGTTGCTGCAATGTCTAGTCCTGTATGATTAGAACGTCTTATTTTACTACTTGCTCCATATCTAGATGTAATTGTTCCAGTTATTGGTAAATAAGCTAATTTTACTCCATTAATTTCAGGCATATTTTCTAATTTCTTTTCTTCTTCTAACTTTTTTTCTACTTTCGACTGAATTTCATTTTTTGCTAATTCTATATCTTTTGTTTCTATTTCTTCTTTATTTTGCGTATATTTTTCTACAATATTTAAATCTAGCTGCTCCTTTTCTTCTGGTGTTATATTACTAATCACTTCTTCTGCTTCTTCTAAAGTGTCGACAGAATCTATCACTTCTTCTTTGCAATTTATTTCATAATATTTATAAGTTATTGTAACATCAGATGCTAATTTTTTAGCAATTTCTTCTTCCTTTGTTTCTGTCTTTCTATTAACTAATTTTAATTCATATTCTGGATTTGCATTGATATCTATAATATCTATATTTTTTTCTTCGTTTTCTATAATTGTTTCTTTTATCGTTTTTTCAAAATCACTCTTATTTTTTACATATCCTAATTCTTGTCCCGAAACTTTTACTTGATATCTTGGTTCATATTTTATTAGAACTATTGCAATAATAAAACATAATCCTAATGTAGCTATATTAAAATACTTTAAAATTTCTTTTGTATAGTATTTTATTTTCTTGTTTAAAATATAAATTCACGCTCCTTTTTTTTCCAGTTTTATTAAACACACCAAATTTTATTATATCATATATATTGTCCAAAATCAAATTATGTATACTTTTTTTGCTTACATTTCATGATTTTTCCTGTATTTTTTTACTTTTATATTGTTTTTTTCGTATATTTTTCTCTTATTTTCTCTTATTTTCTTCTTTTTTCTTTATTTTATAGTTTTATTAGATATTAACTTATAGGTTTTATTTGTATGTTTTAGTTTCTGTAAATTTAAACTATAAAATGCTATATTATTCGTTAAAGAATAGGAAGGTGATAAAAAATGGCTCTAGATTATACAGTAATCGGTCAAAGAATTAAGCAAGCAAGACTTGCTAAAAATTTAACCCAAGAAGATTTAGCAGAAAAAATTGACATTTCCGTTGCATTCTTAAGTAGAGTAGAAAGAGGAAATTCTCATATAAATTTAAAAAGACTTAATCAACTTTGTGGTTTACTAGATGTTACTGAAGGTTATGTTTTAAATGGTGCTTCTAGTAATTCAAAAAATTACTTAGATAAAGAATTTACTGAATTATTTAAAAGTTGCTCTCCTGAAAAACAAAAATTAATTTATAATGTAGCAAAAGCAATTGTAGACACAGATATTGAATCTTAAAGTCGTAAATATTTCTATAAAAAGCCAATAAAAAAAATTGGCTTTTTGTTGTTTTTGCAACAGTTTATTCTTAAAAATTTTTATATATTAGAATAGAAATTAATTGATATTATTTTTTACTTATGCTATGATAATTTTTGGAAAAAATGTTAATAATATAAATTAAGGAGGTAACTATATGAAATTTGAACAATGGAATGGATTTGACAAAGGTGATTGGCAAGATGAAATTAATGTTAGAGATTTTATTCAAAAAAACTATACCCCTTATGAAGGTGATGATAGTTTTTTATCCAAACCTACTAAAAAAACAGAAAAATTATGGAATGAAGTATTGAATTTATATCAAAAAGAAAAAGATAGTCAAGGTAGCGTTTTAGCAATTGATACTAAAACCGTATCTACCATATCAAGCCATGAAGCAGGTTATATTGATAAAAATTTAGAAGAAATTGTTGGTCTTCAAACCGATGCTCCTTTAAAAAGGGCTATCATGCCATTTGGTGGAATCCGAATTGTAGAAAAATCTTGTGAAGCTTATGGAAGAAAACTTGATCCAGAAATTGATGCTATTTTTCATCAATATCGAAAAACTCACAATGATGGTGTCTTTGATGTTTACACTCCTGATATAAGAGCAGCTAGAAGTTCTCATTTGCTAACTGGTCTTCCAGATGGATATGGTCGTGGTAGAATTATCGGTGATTACAGAAGAGTTGCCCTATATGGTGTAGATGTCTTAATCGAAGAAAAGAAACAAGAACTAGAAATTTTAGATGTAGATGAATTAACTGAAAGTATTGTGCGCGAACGTGAAGAAATTAGTGAACAAATCAAAGCCCTAAAAGAATTAAAAGTAATGGCTAGTAAATATGGATTTGATATTTCTCTTCCTGCTAAAAATAGTAAAGAAGCTGTCCAATGGTTATATTTTGGATATTTAGCAGCTATTAAAGATCAAAATGGTGCTGCCATGAGTCTTGGAAGAACTTCTACTTTCTTAGACATTTATTTTGAGAGAGATTTAAAAAATGGTCTTATAAACGAAGAAGAAGCACAAGAAATCATGGATCATTTTGTTATGAAATTAAGATTAGTGCGTTTCTTAAGAACACCTGAATATAATGAATTATTTAGTGGTGACCCTGTATGGGTAACAGAAAGCATTGGTGGAATGGGAATTGATGGAAGAACTTTAGTTACAAAAAACTCTTTCCGTATTTTGCATACTCTTCAAAATTTAGGACCTGCACCAGAACCAAACTTAACAGTTCTATGGTCTACCAGATTACCTGAAGGATTCAAAAGATTTACTACTAAACTATCTATAAAAACTTCTTCTATCCAATACGAAAATGATGATTTAATGAGAATTACATTAGGAGATGATTATGGTATCGCTTGTTGTGTATCACCTATGAAAATTGGAAAGCAAATGCAATTCTTTGGTGCAAGAGCTAATTTAGCAAAAACATTATTATATGCTATTAATGGTGGTAAAGATGAATTATCTGGCAAACAAGTTACACCAAAATATGAACCAATTACTTCTGAATATTTGGATTATGATGAAGTAATGCAAAAATTTAATCAAATGATGGATTACGTGTCCAAAATTTATATAAAAGCATTAAATGCTATACATTATATGCATGACAAATATTCTTATGAAGCTATTGAAATGGCCTTACATGATAGAGAAATTATTCGAACTATGGCATGTGGAATTGCAGGTTTGTCTGTTGTAGCAGATTCTCTATCTGCTATTAAGTATGCCAAAGTAAAAGTAATTCGCAATGAGACTGGTTTAGCAGTTGACTATAAAGTAGAAGGAGACTTTCCAAAGTTTGGGAATGATGATGATAGAGTTGATAAAATAGCTGTTAATATTGTAAAAACATTTATGAAAAAATTGAAAGCTCACCAAACTTATCGAAATGCTAAACAAACTTTATCTATTTTAACCATCACTTCTAATGTCGTTTATGGAAAAGCAACTGGAAACACTCCAGATGGAAGAAAAGCAGGCGAGCCTTTTGGACCTGGAGCCAATCCTCTACATGGAAGAGACTCTAATGGAGCATTAGCTGTTATGAATTCAATTGCAAAACTACCATTTGAGCAAGCTGAAGATGGTATTTCTTATACATTCTCAATTACTCCTGGAACACTTGGAAAGTCAGAAGATGAAAGAATCTCTAATTTGGTTAATATGTTAGATGGTTATTTTGCACAAACTGGACATCATATTAACGTCAATGTATTTGATAGAAGTTTATTAGAAGATGCGATGGAACACCCAGAAAAATACCCTCAATTAACCATTAGAGTTTCTGGTTATGCTGTAAACTTTACTAAATTAACAAGAGAACAACAATTAGATGTTATTAATCGAACCATTCATGAAAGAATTTAATGATTTTTAAGACGGAGAAAAATCATCTCCGTCTTTTATATGCTAGTAAGGAGTTTTAAAAAATGGAAGAAAAAGATTTGCGCTATTATGCTAAAATTCATTCTATAGAATCTTTTGGAACAGTAGATGGTCCTGGAATTCGATTTGTACTTTTTATGCAAGGATGTCATTTACAATGTAAATATTGTCATAATCGTGATACTTGGAATATGAATGATGGTACTTACCAATCTCTAGAAGCTATTTTAGATAAAATTATGCGTTATAAAAATTATATTTGTCCAAATGGCGGTGTCACTGTTACTGGTGGAGAACCTTTATTACAAGTTAAATTTTTAATTGAACTTTTTACAAAGCTAAAAGAAAAGCACATTCATACTTGTATTGATACTTCTCGGAATGGTTCCCTTAACAAAAAATATTAAAAAATTGTTATCTTTAACTGATTTAGTATTATTGGATATTAAACATATTGATTCTGAAAAATGTAAAGATTTAGTAGGGAAATCAAATGAATTAGAATTAAATTTTGCTCAATATTTAAGTGATAATCACATTCCAATCTGGATTAGACAAGTTTTAATTCCTGGCTTTACAGACAGTAAAGAAGATTTATTAAAATTAAAGGAATTTATTTCTAACTTAAAAACAGTTGAAAAAGTAGAATTATTGCCTTATCATGATATGGGAAAATACAAATGGGAAAGACTAAATCTTCCCTATGAATTAGAAAACGTACGAAATGCAACATCAATCGATATTGAAAAAGCAAAAGAGATTTTAGAACTTACCTAAAATCTCTTTTTCAATTACATACCTAATAATTTTAATTCTACATTTTGTACTTTATATTTTCCATCTACTAAAACAAATTCAATTAATGTACTTTCTAACGATTCTTCATTTTGCCTTAAATCAGTTGTAAAATACAATTTAATTTGTGGAATTTCTACCCCATTTTTTACAATTTCTTTAAAAGTTTCTGCCATGTGTTTTTCATCTTCACAAATTAAAATCAATTGTGGCATACTACTAAATCCTGAATCTCCTGGTAAAAAATTTTCATAAAATTCTTTGTATAGTCTCATTTTATCTACTGTTTTCTTTTCCCAATCTATTTCTCTACGAATTACTTCAAATACAAATTGAATTGATTTATTGTTTTTAGTTAATTTAACGCTTCCTCCTGTTGCTTTAAATACTTTTCCCAATATTTTAGCTGTAATTGCTGGTTTTACTACATAACTATCAAATGCTTTTACTTTTCTTAAATATGCAATTAAAGTTTGATTCCCAGCCAATCTTTTCTTAATCATTGGAACTGGTTTAACATTATCTGATGGCTGCCATTTACATTCAATTTCTTTTGAATTTAATAGATACTTTCCCATCTTTTCCAAACAATAAATTCTGTAAATTCCTTTTCCTTCATCAGAAGTAAAATAGTATCTAGTTAATATTTTAGATTTTACCAATTGATCCAATTTATTATTCAATTTATCTTGAGATTTTGGATCAATTTTTTTTATTTCTAGCATTTGATATATTTGTCTTGACGTCATAAATTCAAATTCATTTATTAATTCTAATATAGCAAAATGAATTTCATTAATATGTCCAATATTTATTTTATGTACAATTTGATTCATCGATACATATCCGTCTTTCCCATCAAATACTTTTATCTCACCTTCTCTAATAGCAAAAGGTGATATTTGTGCTTTAATTTGGTTATCTTCGACCATTTTAAATTCCCCCTATACAATTAATAATTTTATTTTTCTTTTTTGGTTATCAATTTTTTTTATATAAACGTCTACTGTTTGTCCATATTCTAAACCTTCTTGATATTCTGCCATCCCTACAAGATTTGGTGTTAACTCTATAAAAATTCCATTTTTATTTTTTTCTGTTTCTCGTATAATTCCTTTTGTTCTGGTGCCAGGTGTAAACTTTTTAGCATTTTCTTCCCAAGAACCTAATGTTTCTTTATAAGATAGCATAACTTTTCCAGTCTCTCTATCAATAGATTTTACCACAACTTGTACTTTTTGTCCAATTTTTAATCTTTCAAATGGTGTTTTAATTCTAGCAATTGACAAATCTTCAATGTGTGCTAAACCTACAATTCCTCCTCCAATTTCTATAAAAGCACCATATGGCTTGATATTTTTTACAATGCCTATTAATTTTGTTCCTATTTCTAATTGGCTCTTTACCCAATGTAATGCCTCTTGTTGCACTTCTTTTCTAGAAACAATAATATGATTTTCATCTTTTGTTTCTTTAATTTTAAACTGTACAAATTTGTGTACTTTCCCTGTACATAAATTTGTTTTTGGCAATCCTTTCTCATTTAAGTTAATATATTCTATCTCTTGTCTTGGCATAATAGCCGTAATTCCATTTTTTAAAGAAATATATAAATTATAATTATCGTCACATTTGTTTACTAACCCCTGTAAAACTTCATTTGTTTCTTGATACCAACCAATTTTATTTTTATCAAGTGATGTGATTTCTTGATTCCATCCTTCTGGTTTGAATTTTGCTAAATTCATGTTTTTTCACCTTTTCTTTCGTATATTTCTTTAAGATTATTATATAAATATTTTTTTTAATTGTAAATATTTTTTATATCTTCTACTTCTTTTATACTTAAATATCTCCATTTTCCTAAAGCTAAATCTTTTACTCCAAGTCCTCCAATTTTGCTTCTATGAAGGGCTAATACCTTATGATTAATTGCCTCACACATTTTACGAATTTGCCTATTTTTTCCTTCATGAATCGTAATTTCTAATCTGGATTGTTTTTTTTCTTGGTCAATTTTTAAAATTTTTACTCTTGCTGGTTTTGTTATGTAATTGTCTATTTTAACACCTTTTTCTAATTGTTGTACTTCTTCTTTAAGAACTTCTCCTTTTATTGTAACTGTATAAGTTTTTTCAATTTCATGTTTTGGATGAGTTATTTTATATACAAAATCCCCATCATTAGTCAAAAGTAAAGCTCCTGAAGTATCCATATCCAGTCTTCCTACTGGTACAATTCTTTGTTTTACTTTCACTAAATCTAATACAGAATCTCTATTAAATTGATCTTTTGCGGTTGTTACATAACCAATTGGTTTATTAAGTAGAATATAAACTTTCTCATCCAATAATGTTATTGTTTTTCCTTGGTATTCAATAATATCTTTATTTGGATGTATTTTTGTTCCTAACTCTGTTACAATTTGATGATTTACCTTTATTTTCCCCTGCTTTATTAATTCTTCTGCCTTTCTTCTTGAAGCAATTCCTGCTTGTGCTAAATATTTCTGTAATCTCATTTCTTCCAAATTAATTTCCCCCTTTAAGTTGCTTTTAATTGATTAATTAGTTTTTCTAAATATTGAGGAAATGATGCTTCTAAATCCATCTCTTTTTGTGAAATAGGATGCTTAAATTGTAATCGCTTTGCATGTAAACATTGACCTTTTATTCCCCATTCATTTTTTCCATTTGAATAAACTTCATCTCCTATAATGGGATAGCCAATCTGCGATAAATGAACTCTAATTTGATGAGTTCTTCCTGTTTCTATTTTTATTTCTAACAAAGAACAATTGTGTTCTGGAAAACGTTCCAATACTTTGAAATGAGTAATAGCCTCTTTTCCATTTTTCGTTACTGCCATTTTTTTTCGATCCTTTGTGCTTCTTCCAATTGGCATATTAATAGTTCCTTCTTTTTCTTTTACTATTCCTCTTACTAGAGCAATATATGTCTTTTTTATTTCATGATTTTTAATCTGTTCGCTCAAATTAATATGTGCTTTATCATTTTTAGCAACTATAATAATCCCAGAAGTATCTTTATCTAATCTATGCACAATTCCTGGTCTAATCTCCCCTCCAATACCAGATAAAGAATCTTTGCAAATCGCCATCAGGCTATTAACCAATGTTCCATCTGGATTACCATTAGCTGGATGTACCACCATGCCTTTGGGTTTATTTACGACAATAATGTATTGATCTTCATAAATAATCTCAACTGGAATATCTTGAGCCTTTAATTTAATTTCTTTTGGTTCATCTGGTTGTATGGTTATTTTATCTTCTAACTGTGTTTTATAAGAAGATTTTATCTTTTTTCCATTGACTAAAATTTTTTCTTCATCGATTAATCTTTGAATAGCAACTCTTGAAAATTCACTAGTTCGTTTTGCTAGATAGCTATCTATTCTATTATTTTCTTCTCCTTTTTTTACTACAAAAGTTTTCACTTTTTACTCCTTTTTACTCTCATCTTTTAAAATCTTTTCTCTTTCTTTACTTCTCCACTCTTTTATAGTAAAAGAAGCAAATATTGCAGCTATAGCTATCCAACCAACTAATACAAAAATATCGGCTAAGTTAAATACAGGTAAATTAGTAAAAGCTGTAAAATGTATAAATTCTGTTACATATCCTCTTAATAATCGATCAATTACATTAGAACTTCCTCCAGCTACAATAAAACTTAAAAATATTTTTAATTTTCTATCTACAAATTGATTTTGCGTTGTTATAAATTTACAGATAATTCCTAAAATAATTACATTACTTACTACATACATAATTGTTGAATTTGATCCTATCCCATAAGCTGCCTTTTTGTTCTGTATTATTTCTAAATTTAATATTCCCTCTACTAAATTAACTTGTCCTATTTTTTGTATAATTATTTTGGATACTTGATCTATTAAAATAATCATTATTATAATACTTAATAATAAAATTGTTTCTTTTTTTAACTTTTTAATTTTCTTTTCAGAAGATAATTTTTCTTCTTCTTTCATTTTTTACCTTCTTTCTTTTTTCTTTAAGTATTTCTTTGATATACCACAAAATAATCATCTTGGTATAATTCTTTATAATTTGGATCCTTTGTTTTTGTTATAATCATATTCATTTTTGAATTCTTATAGGTAATGACATGTGTAATACCATATTTTTCAAAAGTATCTTCATAAAATGTTCCTATACTAGAAGTATCTATAAAATCTGAAAAAATATCTTCTTCTTTTCCACTAAATTCTGGTGCATATAAATCTGCTCTAGAATCTATAAATACTGGTATTCCCCTAAATAATAAATAACTTCCATAATTATATTCATTATAAAATTTAGCTTTACCTAAATCAATATTTTCTATAATAAAGTTACTTGCCTCAACTGGATAACTGCTTTTATCAATATATTCATCATCAAATTTATCTTTTGCCAAATCATAACTCCATGCTAACATTACAACCGTTATGATAATACTTCCAGCAATACTTACTAATTTATTTAAAGCTCTTTCTTCTTTTATTTTTGTATATGTTCCAATTAATTGAATAGCTAATCGATTAAGTACAATAGAACCAATAATTGCAAACATTGTAATTTGTCTCCTAGAACTTAACATAAGGTATAGAAGACCTGCTATCATAAATAAATCTGATAATCTAATCTTTACTTTTGTAAAAATTAATATTGCTAAAAACAATATCATCATACACATCGCATCGTTATCTTCTGCCACTGTCATTGGCAAATGCTCATTTATATTTTGTGTTGTATTTCCTTCCATAGTTTTTGCTAAATATGTATAAGGAGTTGTTCCTAATGGTGTAAATAATCCTGTTAATAAGCATATCATCATAATTAAAATTAACCATTTTACATTTGTATTTTTAGTTAGTTTAATTTTATATGGATTTTGTAATTCTTTGGTTCTTTTTATTTTTACTTTATCAATTTTATCTTCTAATTCTTTTTGCTTCTTCTCTAAAATTTGTAATTTTTCTTTTTGTTCTAATTTTTTACTATATCGCTTAATTTTTATTTTTAATAAAGCTTGTTCTGGTTTTTGATAGATAATAATTTCTGCCACTACAGCAATTAAGTATTCTGCTATGTATGGTAAATATAAAATAAAATAAAATGGAAATACAGCAACATGCGTGTTAGCTATGATAAGTGGTATAGCTATCAATTCTATTACATATCTTTTTTTCTTTGTTTCCAAAAATTTTTCTATTGCATAAATAGTTAAAATAAATAAAATAAAAGTTAATAACTGTGCTCTTGCTGTTATATAATCACGAATTACATACATAACTCCTAGTGTAATAATAAAAGAAAATATTTTTCTTTTGGTTAATTTACAATTAACCATATAAATAGTGATTCCTAAAATTATAGCTAAAGAACATGTCATTATATAAATTCCAGTAAAACCAAATGCATCATAAATTAAATAGTTAATCAAATCATAACCCCAATGCGGATAGCTATATCCTAAATCTTGATGCCAAGAAAAAGGATCTTGTCCATCTACTCCATATTGTGCAATATGTTCTCCCACTTTAATTGTATAATAAATATCATTTTGAAAAGTTACTGGTGTTAAAGCAACACAAAAAATAGCAATTAAGATAATAGTTAATATTGTAAATTTAGTAGCTGTACTTATTTTTTTGTTCTTGTGTTTTTTCATGAATGAATCTCCTTTTTATTTCTATTCTTTAAAATTATATCAAAAAAAGTTTCAAAAGACTAGTCCTTTGAAACTTTTTACTAGAATTTATCTCATTACTTATACCATCCATTTTTATACTGCTTCTTGGTTTTCTATTGTTTCTTCCTTATCTTCCTTTTTTTCCTCGATTACTTCTAAACTTCCAACAGAAACTTCATAAGCAACTCTTGTTTGAGAAGTTCCATCTTCAAACTTTTTCTCATAAGTTCTAGATTGAACTCTTCCTACTATTTTTACTTGAGAACCCACTTCTAAATTTTGACAAAATCTTGCATTTCTTCCCCAACTAATACATGGAATATAATCTGATTTATTATAAGCTCTATTAACAGCAAGTAAAATATCTGATATTTCTCTTCCAAATGGTGTTTGTCTATAAATTGGTTTTTTACAAATATAACCAACTAGTACTACTTCATTAGTTATAATATCTTTTTTTACCATTTCATTTTCTTCTTCTTTTTCTTCTACTTCCATAACATCTTTTGCAAATACTGTTAAAATTAATCTGTTCTTCTCATTTTCATAACTATTATAAGATCTAAATTGACCCTTTACTAATAATTTCTTACCTTGTTCTAAAGTATCTTCTTGAATCAATCTTTCTGAAATAGTAATTGGTATAATATCTTCATTTCCACTTAAACGTGGGATAGATAAATTGAAAATATAAAACCTTTCTCCATAAATCTCATGACTAAATTTCTTTTCTCCTGTAACCTTTCCAACTAATGTTAAGTAGTTGTTTTCTAAATAATTTGTATCCAATATTTTTTCCTCCCTATCTTTCATCTTTCATCGATTTGTAAAATCATTTTTTGATTTTACTTAAGTTATCTTTTATCTCTAAATCGATTAAACGGATTAACTTAAATAGTATATTTTTCTTTACGCATAATTAACTTACAGTTTCTATTATACACTATTTTTTTGGATTTGTCTACATAAAAAGTTAATTTTATTTAAAAAAGTTAGAATTTTCCTATATTTCCTCAATTATGTTTGTGTCATACACTTTAAAAAATGTATATAAAATTAAAATTTCATATATTTTTAAAGCATCTTTTCTATTTCTTTTAATTCGTTTTTCTTCAATTTCAATTAATTTTCCTGCTTTATTTTCGATGTTTTTTTGCCAATAAATTAAGATGTCACTATCACTAATACTAGATACTGTAACTATTGCTTTTTGATTTAAGCCATAGGTAATTTCTTTTTTCTTATCTTTTATTTCTATTTTTTCTGGATTAATGTCTGTATTTATTATTACATATTCACTATTGTGACATAATTTTTCTAGAATGTCTTTTTTGTTTTTAAACTTTTCTAATTTATCTTCTAAAATAATAGTTTCAAATTTAATATTTTTTACGTTTTCTATACTTCTTAAATTAATGTGAATAAAATTAATGTTTTCTTCTTTTATTTTTTCTAATATCCTATTTTTTATTTTCTCAAAACATTTACGACTGGCCACTACACCGATAAATGACATTTTCTATCCCCTTAGTTTAATAAGATATTTCTATTATTTCCTTTTTTGGTAATTTTATACTTATTTTTTTATTTGTGTTCCATTACTATTGATACTATAATTTTCTTGGTAAATTAATTCTGATACTGGCACAATATCTAATCCTTTGCTTTTTATATTTTTTAATAAACTGTCTAAACTATCTGCAGTGTGTTTAGTTCCATTGTGACTTAAAATAATATCCCCTGATTGAATTTTATTTTCTAATCTTTTCCATATTTCTTCTCCGAGTAATTCCTGTGTAATCTAATGTATCTAAATTCCATTGAATACAAAAATACCCTTTATCTTGTGCTGCTTGCACAACAGTATTATTATATTCTCCATAAGGTGGTCGATAAAGTTTCGTCTTTTTCCCTGTTATTTGTTCAATTTTTTGATTTGATTTTTCTAATTCTTCCACATTTTGTTCATAACTTAATTGATTAACGTGTGGATGTGTATCACTGTGACTTGCTATTTCATGACCAGCTTTATATATTTTTTTTACGCTATCTGGAAATTTTTCAATCCAATCCCCTACCATAAAGAAAGTTATTTTCACATTATTTTCTTGTAAAGTTTTTAAAATGGAATCAATATCATCATCATTCCATGCACAATTCATAGTAAAAGCAACCTTTTTTTCTTGTGTTTGCACATTATAAATTGGTAATAATTTTTGATTCATACTTGATGTTGAAACAGTTTCATTTCTATTATTATTAAAAGTACTTGCTACACAAAAAAGTAAAACAACAGTAATAATAGATACTAAGTAGGTATATATTTTTTGTTTATTAAAGACTAAAAACATAAAAATTCCTCCTTGTTAAAGCTACTTTAATTGTATGCTTTTCCTTGGAGGATAATTCAAAATCTTATTAAATTCTCTTGATATTTTTTAATATGTTTTTAATACATATTTAATACTAGTAATAACGTCGTTTTCTACAATAAATTCTAAACATGTATCTTCATTGGTATAGGTATATTGTGTTCCATCTTTTTTATAATCATTACCATATGTCTCTACCATTTTATCATAACTATCACTAACACATACACCTTCTGTTGTTGTTTGTTTAGTATCTGTAAAATAAATTGAATAAATTCTTTCTTTTTCTTGATCCATATAAGTTTCTATCTCAAAATGTTCATATTCATAAATTTTATCCATTCCTTCAAAAGCACAACTTGGCACTTCATAAAAACTATTTTCTGGTCCAATTTTTTCCTTGTCCATAACCTCATTTACTTTTATAGTTTTGCCTTGGTAAGTAAATTCATATTCTATAGATTTTGGTTCTTCCTTAACGGTTTCTTCTTGGTTAGATACTTCTGTTTTAGTATTGTTATTGTTCATCACAACAAATATTCCTATTCCAACAATTAATACTATAATAATTGCTACTATAATTCCTTTCTTCATCTTTTTTCCTTCCTTTCTTTCTATGAATTAATTTCTTGTTTGTATTTTTTTATTTTTTCTGTATAAATTTGATTTATCATTTCATTTTCTCTATAATCTGTTAGAACACAATCTGTCTTTAAAATTTCTGCAAAAAACTTGCTTAATTTGGTTGCTCCTGTTAAATTTAAATGGAGCCCTCCATCATAAGTATCTTTCTTATAATCTATACCAATTTCTTCTGTTTTGTCAAGCAGATTGATGTATTTTAAATTATTTTTATTTGCATATTCTTCTATTTGGTTATTGTATTCTTCATACCAATATGGATATGCTGCTGGTGCTTTGATAAGAATCAGTTCTATCCCTTTTTCCTTACATAATTTTGTTATTTTGTCTAAATATTCATAAGCTTTATTTGTAAATTGATAATTTCCTAATTTTCTTTTTGCTGGTAAGTTTTCTGCTGGTTTTACTTCTTTATTCATTAAAAATCCATTATATGTATTTTCTTTGTTATGAAAGAAGTATGTAAAATCTTCTTGTTTTAACTCTGTTATTCTGTCGTGATAACGTAAAATTGGAAAAACATACGAAAGAAAACTTTCTTCTTTTGTCATAGAGCTAAAAATCATATCCACTTTTTGTTTTGACCATTTCATTTGATCTATACATAATCGATTGTATGGTTCATTTTCTTTATCCGCGTTTTTCATTCCGCCAACACTAAATACGACTACTTTTGGTGTTTCGTATTTTAAGGTTTCTTCTAAAAGATAATAAGATTGCCAAATCATTTGCTGTGAATTTCCTCTTACATAACTTGTAATCCCTTGTTCTTCATACATAACTAATGGAGAAAAATTCGCATAAACTTCACAATCTCCTAGTATGATAACTTCATGATTTTTATCTTCTTCATAATAACTAGATGTCATACTTCCTTCTATTAAATCTGTACTATATTTAGGTTCCACTAATCGATTAAGTAAAAGAAATATAGCAATAAAAATGATAATCATTACTATAATTTTTATAACGTTTTTTTTATTCAACAAGTTTTCCTCCTTTTAAAAGTTCCCATAAATAAAATCAGATGCTTGATAACCTAAACCGTAAAATCCAAGCAACAATGTAGCTAAAAATAAGATATACCAAATAATCCAAGAAACTATATTACTGTTTCTAATTTTTTTGTTATTGTCTTGCTGTTTTTGTTTATAAAAATCTACAATAAATAAAACAAAAATCGCTAGAATACCAATCCACAAATTTGCTTTGCTTAATCCTAAAGAATAAAGTGATCCATTAACTAAAATTTCTGGGTTAAAACTTGATATCCCTGCTTTTACAATATTTACTCCTTCTGCTATGCTATTTGCTCGGAAAAAGATAAGAGAAAAACTAAACAATAAATAGACTTTTATATTTTGTAAAATATGATAAATTTTACTTTCTGGATTAATTTTAAATCTATTATTGATAGCATTAATTTTTGGTGCTATAATTTCTCCTACTACTACATAAAGCCATTGAATGATACCAGATGCCAGAATAAAATGATATGCTCCATCATGCCATATACCAATTGCTATCCAAAGGACTAACATCGCTAAATAAGTTGGTATTTTTTTACCCCATTTTTTTCCAAATATTTTCTTCCCTTGATTAATTCCATTTTGAACTAAATCAGATTTTAACATCGGATAAAACATATAATCTTTAAACCATGTACCTAAAGTAATATGCCACCTACGCCAAAATTCTGCCATGGTTTTTGAGGAAAATGGTTGTTTAAAATTTTCTGGCATTTCAATTCCAAATAATTTACTAGATCCTATCGCAATATCAATACAACCAGAAAAATTACTATATAATTGTACTGTATAACAAAGTGCTGCTATAACTATATAGAAACCCTGATAAGTCTCCAAATTTTGATAAATAGTATTACAAATAATTCCCATTCTTTGTGAAATTACCAATACTTTAAAAAATCCCCATGTAATTCTTTGAATTCCTATTCTAAAATTACTAGATTCTAATTTATGATTACTATATAACTGTTCTCTCATATCCTGATAACGATTAAAAGGTCCACTTGTCATTTGTGGGAAAAAGATCATAAATAATAAATATTTGAAAGGATTTTTTTGTGGTGGATATGTTTTACGATAAACATCGATTAAATACCCAATTGATATAATGGTATAATACGATATACCAATTGGCGCTAAAAAAGATACCATATTCCAAGTAAAATTACTTCCTACTATTTTTGCTGTCAATTGCATTGTTACACCAAAAAAATTTGTATATTTCAAGGCTACTAAAGTAACCATAGCTAAAATGACAAATACGGTTCTAACGATTTTTCTTTTTCCATCTTCTTGGCATTTATCAATCACAATAGCACCCACATAGGTAACTATAAATCCATATAGTACATAAAGTAATACATACATTTTACTGCAAGTAAATATTAAAAAAGCAATACTTGCTATGGTTAAAATAATCCATTGTTTTTTTCGTAAAACGGTATAATAAAGTAGCACAAAAATAGCAAGGAATACTAGAAAAGAAAAAGAAGTTAATTCCATCTTAATTTCCTACTCTTTCTTGAATGATGCTTACCATTTCGCCTACATTTTTCATACTAGTTACTTCATTCATATTAAATTTAAATCCAAATTCTTTTTCAACAGCTACCATTAAATTAATATGCTCTAACGAATCCCAACCTTCAATATCATTTGCTGTTGTTTCTGCTTTTATTGTAATGGTTTCATCATCAAATACATCTTGAAATACTTTATTTAATCTTTGATAAATTTCTTCTTGGCTCATTTTTCTCATTCCTCCACTTCTATTACTTTATTTTTTGGTATATAATCTTTTACCTCTATTTTCCATGTCGTATTTTCTTGTTCATCTTCTTTTATTTTTTCAAATCCATGTAAACTGTAAAACTCTTTTACCATTTTATTTTTAGCTGTTGGATAATAATAGCCATAAACAGTTTTTATTCCTCTTTTTTTGCACTTTTTGATTAATGTATCCATCATAGCATATTCCATATCTCTTTTTAAAACTCTGCAACTCATAAGCCATAAATCAATATGCAATTCTTCTTGCTTTTGATTTCCTATCACAACACTTACAACACCATTATCACCAAAAACATCTTCTAGTTTTCCATATAAGCTGATATAATTGTCTTTTCCCTGAATTTCTTCAATTTCAGCTTGCGAATATCTCTTGGTAGTTAAATTAAATTGATTGCTTTTATTTGTAAGTTGTGCTACTCTTGCTGTATATATAGGAGAAACCGATTTTATTTGTGCCTTCATCTTTAAAGAAAATAAATAATCTTCATAATTTTCAAAAGTTTGCATCATTTGAGTTCTTTTTATATTATCTTTGTACATTTTCGTTTTTTTGCTATCTTCTTTAGAAAAATTAGTTACTTCAAAATAGCCTTGTTTATCTATCATTTTAATATAATTTTCTGGTTCTCCCATTTCTGGTACACCAATTCCTTTTATATATTCTTTTACAATCTTTCTTTCTGCTGGATTGTCATCAATAAAAGCGAAACTATCTGCTCCTAGATTTAATTGTTTTGCTAATTCTTCTATATTTAAGTTTTTAGGATTCCAATTTGCTTTTATACTAACAAAATCTTCTGGTTTTAAAATACTATCTGGATGATTTAACCCTGCTATGGCATTTTCTTGTTCATTTTTAGAAACAATATTTAAAATAACTCCTAAATCTTTATGTGCTTTGATATATTCTTGAAATTCAGAAAATACTTGTCCAGATGGAACTTCTGGTCCAATCTTTAAATTCTCTACGCCATCATCTCCCACAATTCCACCCCATAAAGTATTATCTAAATCTAATACCAAGGCTTTTTTATTTTTTCCATAAATTGATTTAATAATTTTGGCTATATTAAAGGCAAGAGTTGGTATTGCAGGTACCTCTAAGGCATACTTATACATATGCCAATAAAATTCATTACTCCATTTATCTAATCCATAACTTGCTGATAAATAGTTAATATCATTTATATAAAAGTTTTCATGTGTCTCGGAATATTCATAAAATTTCATATTAAGTCTTGTAATATAATTCGTTCTTCCTTTCTTGCTGCTTGCATCTTTGTTTCCTAATAGACGATAAAAAGGATACTCAAAGTTATTTTGTATAATAATGCTATGAAATTTTGTTTCTAATTTATTCCATATAGTTGTAAATCTTGTATATTCTTGTTCCAAAAGCGCATTAATTTCTTCGTTTATCATTGTTATATCTGGATATCTCTTAATATTTCGGTTTGTTGTATGAATATAAATAATATCAGGATGAAAGTTATCAAATTCTTCATTTCCAAATATTGCATCTTCATAATATTGGTTGTATTCTGATTCATAAAAATTTGGCTTAATTCCGTAATTTAACAAAAATAATTCTAACATTAATTTTACATCACTAGTTGTGGAACCACCTAAAATAGCAATATTTTTTTCTAATAAATTTTCTTGTTCAAGTAATTGTCTTTTTAAGGATTTTTTCTTTTTTAATAAATATTCACTATCAAATGGATACTCTAATTCTTTCATTTTTTATAAATCATCCTTTCTTTACGAAAGATAAATTAATTTGCTACTGGATAAGCATTTCTATCCCAATCCCTTGGATGCAAATATTGCAAAGTTGAATATCTTGTTGCATCATTCATTAAGGCAATTGGATAATGTCCATTATTTTTCGTTCCATCAATATGTTTCCATCCACCTACATTAACCATATTCCAATAATGAGAATAATCTGTGCAATGTACCATTTTGTTCGTAATTCCCACTCGATTTAATAATACTTGCATTGCACTAGCAATTCCAAAGCAATCTCCAACATGTTGAGTAAAAGCATAATAAGCTGCTTTTGAAACATTTCTTACATTTCCATATTTATGCCCATATGTAATATTATTTTGTGACCATCGTACAAGAGCTAAAGCTTTGTCTCCTGCTCCCATTGATCCTAATCCTAATTTTGCTATAACTTCATCTGCTAAACTATTAACGTCATTAGCGTCTGATTGAACAGTTATTTTTCTCTTTTCAGTTGTTTTATTCCCTGATTTATCTGTTGCTGTGTAAGTTGCAAAATATGTTCCAGCAACTGCTAAATTGACACTACTTGAGTCTACCGTGAATTCACATTTTCCATCTTTTGCATCTACAGCACTTACTTTACTTTCATAATTTATACTACCATTTTTTGCTACTGTTATATTGGTAAGTCCAGAAAATACTGGTCCTTCTTTATCTTCTACAATATTCAATTTCGTAACTTGTTCGGTTCGATTCCCATATACATCTATTGCTTCTATTTTTATTTCTTTGGTTCCAATAGAAAAATCATTTAATTCTGTTAATAAATTTACTGTATATTCAGAAGCATCATTAACTGATTGAATAAAATCTTCTTTTCCTTTTACTTTTTGTCCTAAATAAATTTTTACTTCTTTTAAAACAAGTTCTGGTGCTTTAGTATCTTGCACAATAATTTTAGTTATGTATTCCTTACCTTCTAATGTAGTTTTTAATTCATACTCTCCTACCCCATAATTATTGATTTCATCAATTTGCTCTTGTGTAACTAAATCTTTATACTTTTCATCAAATACAATGTCTTCTACACTTATTTTATCTCCTAACTCAATCATCATTGTTTTTCTAATATGGGTAATTACTAATTTACATTCTTTAGTCGTCTCATTTTGATAAGCATCTTTTACTATAACAGTTAATGAATATTCTCCGCAATACAGATGTATCAATTTCATAATTTACTTGATATTCTATTGTCATTTCACTTTTATCTTCTTTTGAAACAATAAAATCTTCTGCTTTTATTTCATAATTTACTGGCTTTTCAATATCTTGAAACTCTACTTTAGGAGCTGTTGTATCTTGTATTTTTAAATTTGACACATAAGTTTTATCTTTATATTGAATTTCTATTTGATATTCTCCTACTTTATTTAAGTCAATTGTGCTAACATCTGTTATAAATTTGCTATCTTTTTCATATCTTTTGTTTTCTACAAATTGTGAAATATTTATTTCATTTTCTCCTAATTCTAAAAATACTTCTTCTTTGATTTTTTTACTAAATACTAAAAAATATAATAAAATTATAGCTATTATTAATATTAATATAATTGCTATTAATATCATCCATTTTTTGTTCCATTTTTCTTTTATTTTATTTTTTTCTTTTTCTTCATGTTTTCCTCTATATTTTTTCATTTTATCTTTCCTTCTTTCTCTTATTTCCGTAACAATTTTTCGTTTTTATTATATACTATTTTTTTATACAATTCAACATGAAACTTAAAAAATGTTAGACAAAAAAATTCAACTTTCTACATTTTTCATCATATGATATAGAAAGTAACCTTGAAGTTGCTATTTAAGAAAGGAAGGATAATTATGGGAATAGATGAAAAAAAATGTCCCGTTTTAGACGTTGATGGCGTAATTTCAGGAGGAAAACAATTTGATTTAGATATTACTTTACCAGAAGATAACCGTGATGTCATTTATGGAGTTGTAAAAAATTGTTTTAAAGAGCCTGTATGTGATGCAGTTGTTAAATTAGTGGAAGTTGTATATGAACATGGCAAAGAAGAAAGACGACCAATTGGCCATACTTTCACAGATAAAGAAGGAGAATTCGTATTTGGACCTCTTTGCCCTGGAAAAGAATATGCCATTCAACTTTGGGTAAATGATACCAAAAAAATTAAAATTTGTGCAAAATGTCATCATGAAGGAAAATGCTTAAAAGGTGAAAAATGTGACAAATGTGATTGTTTTATAGATGATTGCGACAAATGTGAAAAATGTGAAAAAGAAAATTTATTTGAAAAACCAGAGTGCAAATAAACTTTAAAAAATGGGAATGATTACATCATTCCCATTTTTCTTGCAAATTGTTTTCCTTTTTTCATTAATTTTTTTCTATTCATCTTATCAGATTCTGCATACATCATCATAATTCCTGTTGTAACTAATCCGCCAATCATAACACCTTTTATAAATTTCATTTTATTCACCTCTCTTTTCTTTATTATCTATTTTTTTCTTGTTTTTATACGGTTTTTTATATAAATTAAAAATGGAATATATTTCATTTAAAGCAATAATTGCTAAAAAAATACCAAAACATTTTTTCAACATTTTGACATCAATTCCAATAGAAATATTAGCACCAATAATGGCACCTAATATTCCAAAAACAGATATAAGAATTGCTAATTTCATATCAATATTTTTATTTTTTATATTTACTATAATCGCAACAATCGATGTTGGAATAAAAAAAATTAAATTTGTTGCTTGTGCAATGTGTTGTTCTATTCCCATCAAAAAAGAAAGAAGAAAAATTAAAATAGTCCCTCCTCCCATGCCTGTTCCACTTACAATTCCTGAAACTAAACCAATTATTATTTCTGACATTATTAAACGCCCCTATTTAACTAAAAATCATTTTATATGATACATAAATCAAAAATAAAGTAAATGATATTTTCATTACTTTTTCTGGTAACTTTTTTAACAACTTTGCACCAATATATCCTCCAATAGCTCCTCCTATGGCACATAAAAAAGCTACTTTCCAATCAATAAAATTTCCTTTATAGTAAAAAAAACTACTTGTTACTACCATTGGCAAAATACAAAAAACAGAAGTTCCTCTTGCTTTCATATCTTCTAATTTCAGCAAGTGGATAAAAGCAGGTACTAATATCATACCTCCGCCTGTTGAAAATAATCCACTCACTATTCCTGCTAATAATCCAATTATTATTTTTTTAATCATCATAAAAAACCTACTTTTTTAGTAGGTTTCCCATTTTTTATAAATTTATTCTATTTTTATGTTTTCATCTGGGCGATAATATTTAGTTCCTAACATTTCATCTGGTAAATACTGTTGTTCTACATAGTGTCCTGGAAAATCGTGAGGATATAAATATCCTTCACTATATCCTAATTCTTTCATTTTTTCAATTGGTGCATTTCGAATAGACATTGGTATTTCACCTGTATCTTTTGTTGTTACATCATGGATTGCTTCATTAATTGCTAAATAAGTAGCATTAGATTTTTTAGAAGTAGCTACATATACTGCTGCTTCTGCTAAAATTAATTTTGCTTCTGGCATTCCTATCATATGAACTGCCTGCATTGCACTATTAGCTACTACCAAAGCATTTGGATTAGCCATTCCTACATCTTCTGAAGCACAAATTACAATTCTTCTGGCTAAAAACAATGGATCTTCTCCACCGTTCAAAGCTCTTGCTAAATAAAAAATCGTAGCATCTGGATCAGAACCTCTCATTGATTTAATAAAAGCACTAATATTGTCATAATGTTCTTCTCCATTTTTGTCAAAGATTGCTTTTCGGTTTTGTATACTATTTTTAATAACTTCATTAGTTAAATGAATATATCCATCTTTCCCGCATCGGTGTTGTTAAAGTAGCTACCTCTAACCCATTTAAAGCTGTTCTAACATCACCATTACTAATTGCTGCTAATTTTTTTAATGTTTCGTCTTCTATTTTAATTTGATATTCTCCTAATCCATCTTTACTTTCTAAAGCATTCTTTAAAATTTTATAAATATTATCTTGGGTCAATGGATTTAATTTAATTACCATAGAACGAGAAAGAAGTGCTTTATTTACTTCAAAATAAGGATTCTCAGTAGTAGCTCCAACTAAAATAATTGTTCCATTCTCTACATATGGCAATAAGGCATCTTGTTGCAATTTATTAAATCGATGTATTTCATCAATAAACACAATACTTTTCCCTATTGGATTAAACATGAAATTTTGCGTTTCTTCAACAACTTTTTTGATGTCTCCTACACCTGACGTAACAGCATTAATTTTATAAAATTTATATTTTGTCGTTTCACTAATAACTCTTGCTAAAGATGTTTTGCCACATCCTGGAGGTCCAAATAAAATAATACTAGACAATCTATCCGCTTTGATAGTTCGATATAAAATTTTTCCTTCCCCGAATGACATGTTCTTGTCCTACATATTCTTCTAACGTTTTAGGTCTCATACGCAATGCCAATGGTTCTTTTTTATCCATGTTTTTTCTCCTTATTTAACTACAAAACTTAATTATCCGTCTATTTTCCTAAAAGGGTTAGTCCTTTCTTTATTAATTCTTCTGTTGATAATTCATTTTTATCTAATTTAGCAAATACTTTTTCTATTTCTTTCTTATTATAACCTAATACTTGAAGTGCTGCTATAGCTTCTGCTATTTTATTGTTATTTTCAATAGCTATTTGTAATTTATTTTCTATGTTTGCTTTTTTATTTACTTGTTCATTGATTTTTTCAATTTCTTGTTCTTTGGTTATTTTATCTTTCAATTCTAGTATGATTCTCTGTGCTGATTTTGCTCCAATACCCGGAATTCCGAGTTAATGTCTTTACATCTTCTGAAATAACTGCTAAAGCAAATTCAGATGGTTCACAAACGGCTAACATAGTTAAGGCAGTTTTTGCTCCTACCCCACTAACGCTAATTAATAGCTCAAACATTTTTAATTCTTCTAAAGTATTAAATCCATAAATACTTACATCATCTTCTCTAACACGATAATATGTATGAACTTTTACATTTTCCCCAATGTTACCTATCTTTTCCATTCCTACTTCTGACATAAATACTTTGTAGCCTAGTCCTCCTACATCAATTACTACATATCCTGTCATTTTCATATCCAAAATTCCTTTTATATATGCTAACATTTAATTTTTCCTTTCTATTTCATCTTTATGTATTATAAAAATAAGTTGCTTCTAAATCTGCTTCATGTGTTAATAATGCAATTGGATATTTTGTATAACTTGCTCCAATAGCATTGTAATTTTCTTTAGGTTCAGTATATCCCATATGCCAACGAATAGCATATTTTTCTTCTGGTGTTAATTTTATATATTCTGTTATCATCATAACTGATTTTTCTCCATGTCCATAAGGAATAGTATCATCAACTGTATAATATGGCACTTTTTCCCATACACCTAATGCATTTTTTGCATTTCGGTAATCTACTTTATAAAAATTTGTTTTGCATATATCGTGTAATAATCCGATGATTATTATAGATTCTTCTTGTATATCTATTGGCATAATACAGTTTTGAACTTTATGTTTTAAAATTTCATATACTTTCAAACTGTGTTGTACTAATCCTGCTTCATGATTTCCATGAAACCTTGTACTAGCTGGTGCAATAAAAAAATCTGATTTTTCTAAAAAATCAATTAGTTCTTCCATTCCTTCTCTTTTTACTGTTTTCAATAATCCCAAAAATTGTTCTTTCATTTTTTTCCCTCTATTTCATTTCTTTTGCTTATTATATATATATTACAAAAAACTGTCAATACTTTTTGCGAATTTTTGTTCTTTTTAGTGATGTTTTATTTCTTCGTCTTCTTTAATTGACTGCCTATCTATATACTTTTTCAATTTATTGGTTCCGTTTTCTTTTGGTCTTGCTCCTAAAACGAGCCCTTCTTCTTGCAATTGCCTCATTTTAGATATATCAACATTTAAAAATCTTCTTTCTTTTTTAGAAAACATATATATTCTTACATTATCTTCTTCAGAAAATACGCATAAAGTATATTCTCTTTCATCTTTTTCTTTTTTTCTATAACAATTAAATGCAAATATTCTTTTTCCATAAAAATTAGGAACTATTTTTCTTAAAATTCTTTTATAAAATTTATTTACTTCTACAATTCCCATTTCTTCATTTTCTTTATATAATTTTTCATCTTCTAGAATAATTTTCAGAGCTTCATGAGGATTTTTATTTTTAACTTGTTCAGATAATTTGTCTATTTCTTTATTCTTGTAGTCATTTTCATTTGCAATATATCCTATATCGATTAACATTTGAGTTAACTGTTTTTGATTTGCATTTATTGTTTCATTTTTTGATGTATTTTCTAAAATCCCAAAATGTTCTAATCTTGACTTTGTTTGTATATTTTCTAAATCTAATTGTAAATCTGCCATAAATCTAGTATTTCCTTTTGTTTCTATCATTGAATAAACATGTCCATCTTGATCTCTTGGGCTTATATTGGCTGTTATTCCAAACTCTTTTAAAATACTACAATATAAATAAGCTAGCGAAAGACATATTATTTTCTTTTTTTTAGCAATTTGATCTATTTGTGTTGTCTCCCTTCTAGCTAATTCATATATCTTTTTTTGTACTTGTGAATTTCCTAAAAAATATTTTTCATCAAATGATTTGATTTTACCTAATTCTATATAAATGTATAAAGCTGTTTTTAATTCAATTTCTTCTTTTGTTCCTTCAAAATGAGGCATGTTTTGTTTTAAATATTGTACTATTTCTTTTTTTGTCATTTTTATCACTCTTCTCTAATCAACTCTTGTCTAGAATCTTCAATTTCTTTCATACATTTTTCTATCTCTTGCATATCTTCTTGGCTATATATAGTTCCTTTATCTATATTCCCTAAAATTCTTGTTAAAATTCTTTTACCCCAGCTATTTTTTTCCTTTTCTTTTGTGTCTTTACTAGCTGCATGATGTGTTACTTTACTAATTATTTCTGGATGTTCTTTAGCCATATTTCTTAATACTTTAATATCAAAACCTTCATTTTTTATTATTTCTTTTTCTATTTTAATATAATCCTCTGTATCTAATATAAAAGTTGCTGTTCCATAAGATGGTTCTACTGCATTTTTCCTTTTTTGATACATCTTTTCTATTATAGTTTTTTGTGTATTATTCAAATGCACAATTAAATATCCATCCAAATATGTTTTTGTATAATCTCTATCTAAAGCAGAAAATAATTTCCATCTTTGATAAGGATCTGTTATAGTTTGTTTTCCTTTATTTGATTTACTTTTTTCACTACTTCTATCTTTTGAATCTACCTTTTCTTCATTTCTAGTTTTTACTTCATTAATTTGAAGGTATTTTTCTACCAAATAATCACGTTTTTCTTTATCGCTAGGTTCTGGATATGTACTATAGATTAATATAATTTTTTGTGTACTATCCATAGCAGGATTGCTTAATATTTCTTCTATAGAAACAAGTTCGGCTTGTTTATGAAAGATTTCCTGTGCATCACTAGGTTTTACAATTCCTTCTGTTAATAAGTCATTTAAATTTATATTCCCATATTTCAAGATGTCATCTAAGCTCATAAGATTGTCTTGATACAATTGAATAATATCTTCTTTTTTCCATCCTCTTCTATATTTTTCTATAACTTCGTCCTTTAATTTTTCTCCTATAAAAGCTTGATATAGTAAGTTATATTTCTTATAACGAATTTGGTTTTTGTCTTTTTTAGATTTCTTATAAATAGATAATAATTCTTCTTGTCCTAAATATTTTTCCAATTGTACTTCTAATTTTTTTAAAGTATCTATTTTAATTTTATCTTCAAAATAAAGTTTTATTAATTCTTGTTCGAAAATAACCCCTTGTCTATAAAATTGTATAATTTGTTCTTCTGTTAATGGGATAGGATACTTTCTAATTGCTCTACTGATATCTTTTTCATGTAACAATCCTTTTTGAAAGGCTTCTATTACTAATTCTTTTTCTCCATAACTTTCAAGTAATTCCATACTAATTACTTTATCTTTATAAAGATTAATTAGCATTTGATTACTAAATTCATCTTCTAATAAACTAATTATTTCTTCATTTTCTTGATTACCTAATGCATTGTGTATTTTTATTAATTTAGTATATTCTTCTTGATTTTCTACTTTTCCTTCTATATAAATTTCCTTATATAGTTCTGATAAATGTTGCATACTATATATACACGCTAAATCTTCTTTATCCATTTGTTGCAAAATTGTACTATTTTCATCATCTAACTTTAACATCACTACTTGTTTCTTTTCTTCTAATGTTAACAATTCCCATGTTTCTCTATCTTCATAATTTATACTGCTTACATCTACTTGTTTTTTATTTCGTATAATCTGTTTCCATTCTTCAAAATTTGCCTTTCTTTTGTAGGCAAATTCCTCTAATTCTGATAGGGATAATCCTTTATCTATGTAAAGTTCTATTAGAACATTATCTGGTAATTCCCTCGTTTTTAATAAATCTGCTAATTCATTTTTATTAATTTTTCTTTTCTTCCATAAATAACTTATATTTTCATCAATTTGAGCTAATTTCCTTAAAGTTGATTTTTTTAAATAGTCTTCATATCCATTAGTATCTTTTAGTAACTTTTCACCTGTTCTTAATTGCCTTTCTGTACAATAATCTCCTGTTTCTAGATTAATTTTAGATAAAAATTTCTTTACATCTTGAAAACCATAAGTATCTTCATCATGAATGACTATTTTTGTTTCCATTTTTGCATTTTTTAATAATTCATCTAAATTTTCGATTAACTTTATTTCATCTTCTTGTAAAGTTTCTTGTTTTTCTAGCTTTTGATTGATTCTATGAATAGTAAATAAAAGATATTTATCAGCATCAATAAAATCCTTTTTCATTCCTAGATGTATTTTTAATTTTTCATGAAATATGGAAGGGTCCATTAATGGTATTGCTCTTTCTTGCAATCCTAAAAATGTACCTGCATCATCAAATAAATCATCCATTTCTTGTTGATTATACCCTTGCTTTAAAAGAGTATCATTTACTATTACCGTATAAATTGCTACTGAAATACCATAATCATTTAACATTTGGTACATCATATCAAACGATTCTTCTAATCCTCTTTTATCAATAACTGGAATATAATCTTTAATTTCTTCATATCTTAAATTTTCATTTTCTTTTTCATTATAAATACAACGTTTAGACGTGATTATATACATTTCATCTTTGTCAGGAAATGTCTCCAAAAACTTTACATCATCATCTTCCTTGATATATTCTTTTGCAAGATCTATTGCTTGTTTTAATTGTTGTTCTTCAAGATATGTAGCAAATTCTTTATTATGTTGATGTTTAAATTGATATTTCTTTGTCTCACTTAAACCATCTTGTAATCTCTTTACAATAAGTAAAAGTAGCCTCTGAATATCTATAATAGTTGCATTTTTTAATAAAAATTCCTGTATTGTACTACTTTGCTTAATCTCTCTTTTTTTGTCTTGATATAATACTTTTTTTAAATCATCCTCTTTTATTACTATCAAGCCATCAAAATTAATCTTTTCTATTATTCTTTTAATCTCTTGTTGTGTTGCCATTTTTACCTCCTATCTACCAAATTGATTCTTGGACCCATT
The DNA here is from genome assembly GCA_947628415.1 of uncultured Clostridia bacterium. GTDB lineage: Bacteria > Bacillota > Clostridia > TANB77 > CAG-508 > CAG-269. The sequence continues at coordinate 31,224 of CANQZU010000004.1, forward strand.
GTTTTTCTATATCTTTTAATAAGTTTTCATTAAGATGAACATGCATTCCTAATGTTAATGAATTTTCTACTTCTTCTTTGGTAAGTAATAATATTCTTTCTCCATCATTATCTATTTTTAACTGTTCTATTGCTTCTCTTACATTTTCTGCTTCATAAATTTCTATTTCAATAAAATTATTATCACAATAATTAATTAACATATTTTTTAACCCTTGTAAGCCTTCTTTTTCTATATAAATGGAAATATTATAATGTCCATTATATTGAATATTTTTGATTTTTTCTTTTAAGCATGTACCATATAATACTCTATCTCCTAGTATTATTATCTTTGTATTTGTCATGTTTGGATTTTTTATTAAAGATAAGTTCCAAGAATTTTCTAACTCAATTTTTGTTTTTAATTTTATTTCTTTTTTAACTTCCTCTATTATTTTTATTAATACTAAATTTGTTGCTAACATAATTTCATCAATAGCTATTTTCATGTTTACTTCATTAAATAATGCTTTAATAGCTAATATATAAGTTAGGTAAGGATTTCCCTTATGAAATATTATTACTTCATCTTCTATTTGTCTTTCTTCCAAATTCTGCTTTTTTAATTCTTCTGAAATTTCTAATAGTTTTTCTATTTGAACTTGCATATAATAATATTTTTGATCAATTTGGTTTGCTTTTTTTATTTGTGCTTCTTTTTCTTGAATTTTTTTAGTAACTTTTTCTATTAAATTTAATTTCATATGATTTTCTAACATTTTTATTCCTCGTTTCCTTTATTATTATAGCATAATTTTACATTTTTCGCAATAAAGGCTACATAATAAAGTGAACCCTTTTTGTTAAACTTTTTGTCTAACAATTTGGGTTCACTTTATTATACAGTCTTTAAATGTTTTATTTTATTTCAATCGATTTGATATTCTTTTAATTCGTTCTATTGCTTCTATTGAATTTTCTTTGGTTCCGAATGCTGTTAATCTAAAATATCCTTCTCCATGTTTACCAAATCCGCTACCTGGTGTTCCTACAACATTAGCTTCTTGTAGTAATTTATCAAAAAATTCCCATGAAGTCATTTTAGATGGTACCTGTAGCCAAATATAAGGTGAATTAATTCCTCCATATATAGTAAAACCTGCTTCTTCCAATCCTTCCTTTATAATTTTTGCATTTTCTAAATAAGATTTAATATTTTCTTTTATCTGTCTTTTACCTTGTTCAGAATACGTTGCTTCTGCTGCTCTTTGCACTACATAAGATACCCCATTAAATTTAGTACATGTTCTTCGATTCCATAATTTATTAAGACTTACCTTTTCTCCTTCTTTAGTATATCCTTTTACTGTTTTTGGAATTACAACATAAGCACATCTAAGTCCTGTAAAGCCTGCAGTTTTAGAATAACTCTTAAATTCAATAGCAACTTCTTTTGCTCCTTCAATTTCATAAATACTATGTGGTATATCTTCCTGCGTAATAAAAGCTTCATAAGCAGCGTCATAAAGAATAATTGATTGATTTTCTTTAGCATAATCAACCCATTTTTTTAATTCTGCTTTACTTAATACTGTTCCTGTTGGATTATTTGGAAAGCATAAATAAATCATATCTACTTTTTCTTTTGGTAATTCTGGTGTGAAATTATTTTCAGCTGTTAGTGGTAAATAAATTATACTTCTTCCAGACATTACATTTGTATCAAGATATACAGGATAAACTGGGTCTGTTATTGCTACTTTATTATTTTGTGCAAAGATATCTACTATATTGCCACAATCACATTTTGCTCCATCTGATACAAATATTTCATCTAATGACATCTCTATTCCTTTTTGTTGATAGTCATTTTCTACAATGGCTTTTCTTAAAAATTCATAACCTTGTTCTGGTCCATATCCTTTAAATCCTTCTGATGTTCCTATTTCATCAACAGCTTTATGCATTGCTTCTAAGCAAGCTGGTACAATAGGTTTAGTTACATCACCAATTCCTAATTTAATAATTTTCTTATCTGGATTTTCTTCTGTAAATTTTGCTACTTTTTTAGCAATTGTTGAAAAAAGATAACTATCTTCTAACATTAAAAAATTTTCATTAATAAAACTCATCATTCTCCTCCTAAATTTCTCCTTCAAATACAGTTGTTGCAGGTCCTATCATATAAATATGATTGTCTTCTTTATTCCATTCAATTTCTAAGATTCCTCCTAATAATTCAATGTAAATATGCCTTTTAGTTAGTCCATTTAAATAACAGCTAACAGCTGTTGCACAAGCTCCTGTACCACAAGCTAAAGTTTCTCCTGCGCCTCTTTCCCACACTCTCATTTTAACATGTTCTTGATCTAAAATTTCTATAAATTCTACATTAGTTTTGTTAGGGAAAATAGAATCTTCTTCTATCACTTTTCCATATTTGTCAACATCAAAGTCTTTTACATCTTCAACCATTGTAACAGCATGTGGATTTCCCATAGATACACAAGTAAAAGTAAATTCTTTATCCATTGCTTTCACTCTTAAATTAGTTACTGGTTCTTTATTTGCTATAACTGGTATTTTTTCTGGCTTTAAAATTGGTTCTCCCATATCTACTTTAACCGTTTCTACTTTTCCATCTTTTACATTTAATTGTAAGGTCTTAATTCCAGCAAGCGTTTCAATGGTAATATTGGTTTTTTGAATTAATTTCTTATCATATACAAATTTTCCAACGCAACGTATTCCGTTTCCACACATCTCTGCTTCGCTTCCATCACTATTAAACATTCTCATTTTAAAATCAGCTACATTGCTTTTACAAATTAAAATAAGTCCATCTGAACCAACTCCAAAATGTCTGTTACTAACAAATTGAGCTAGTGATGATTCATTTTCTATGGTTTGATGGATAGCATCAATATAGACATAATCATTCCCTAGCCCATGCATTTTTGTAAACTTTATCATTTTTTTCACCTCTTTTAGGCATTACTAATCAATAAAATATAATTATATTTTATTGATTGTTATTTTATCATATGACTTTTTTTTTGTAAAGTCTTATTTTTTTTATAAATCCTCTTTCTTTGCTATCAGATTTGTTATATAATAAAATTAGAAATGGGGTAGTTATGAAAATATTTAAAAAAATGTTATTATTATTATTTCTTCTATTAATTGTTATAATTAGCATTTTTTTTATAATTGGTTTTAGCTATTACTCAAATGCTTTAAAGGAAAAACCTCTTATTAGCCGAGTGGAAGAAATAACTAAACAAAAAAACTTTATTGATTTTCAAGATTTACCAGATAATTATATTAATGCAGTCATTGCTGTGGAAGACCATCGTTATTATGAACATGGTGCTATTGATTTAATTGGAATTGCTAGAGCCTTTTATACCAATATTCGCGATGGTGAATTTGATGAAGGTGGAAGTACTATTACGCAACAAGTTGCCAAAAATGTTGTTTTTAACCAAGACAAAAATATTGTTAGAAAAATTGGAGAAATTTTTGCAGCTTATGATTTAGAAAAAAATTATAGTAAAGATGAAATATTTACTTTATATGTTAATTCCTCTTATTTCGGAGAAGGTTATTATTGTATTTACGATGCTAGCATGGGATATTATAATAAAAATCCAAAAGATTTAACTTTAGCTGAAGCTAGTATGCTTGCTGGTATTCCAAATGCTCCTTCTGTTTATGCTCCAACTGTAAATCCTGATTTAGCTAAAAAACGACAAAAACATGTATTAAATAAAATGGTAGAATATGGTTATATTACCCAAGAAGAAGCTGATTTGGTTCAGGCCTAATAATTTAACATAATAAAAAATAGGGTTATCCCCTATTTTTTATATTTGTATCTCTATTTCATATATATTTCTACTGCCATCTAATTTGATAGAATTTTCTACTTCACTTCCATTTAAAATAATTTTACTAACTCCCTTTTCAAAAACATTTTTTCCTTCTAAATTTATTACTTTAATATTGTAAATACTTTCTTTCCACTTATATTTCATTTGATATTCCTTCCAGTCCTTTGGAATGCATGGTTCTATTTTTAAATAACCTTTTTCTATTTTTAATCCTAATATATTTTCTATTCCTGCTTTATAATACCAACTGCTTGAACCTGTATACCAAGTCCATCCTCCTCTACCTGCTAAATTTCCTGTTCCATAAATATCTGCTGGAATACTATATGGTTCTACTTTGTATTTTTTGCTTGCTTCTTTGGTTCTACTGTGTTCGATTGGATTAATCATACGATAAAATTCTAAAGCTTTATCTCCAAATCCTAACATTGCTTCTGCTATAATAACCCATACAGAGCCATGTGTGTATTGCAGTTGTGGACATTTTTCTATCCTATCTTTTTCTCATAATTCTTTCTAGCACATATAAAATTATTATTTAAATCTTGTAATGATTTAAAATTGAAATAAATATCAACTTGTTTATCACTATGAATTTCAATTTTTTCTATAAATTCTCTAATTATTTCTTTTGTTGGTTTTTCCATATTAAAAAATTCTTCTATCAAATTATCTAGTCTACTTTCATTTTCTGTTTTATCATTTTCTCCAGATATTTGTTGTTCTAACTCTTTGATGTTTTGTTCATAGCCTTTAATAGTTTCTTTTATTCTATTTGCATTTTTCATATATTCATCAAGCGTAATAATTCCTGCCAATCTGTCATCATACATTACTTCTAGTTTTCTAGTCTCTTTTTCTATTGTCTCTTTGAAAGTATCTATTTGTTTTTTCATATCAAGTTCTTGTGCTTGTTTTGACTTTGTTTGTTTTGCGATTTCTTCTAATTTTTTTGTATTGGTATAAACTTTACAAACTTCTCTTAAAACTTCTAGCATTTGCTCTTCAAAAACTTGATAATTAAAATTGTGTGGAGAACATACATCAAATTTTCCAAATCTTCCATATCTTTGACATCTACCATAGATATTTCCGTTTTTATCTGGACTTCTTATTCCAATATAACCTCCACAGTCATAACATCTAAGTAATCCTTTAAATAAATAATCATTTTGCACTACTCGTGAACCTTTAGTTGCCTCAATTACTTTTTTTGCTCTTTCAAAATCTTCTTTACTAATTATTGCTTCATGCATATTTTCTACTTTTACCCAATCCTCTTCTGGTAAATTAATAAATTTTTTTGATTTAAAACTTACCTTTTTTCTCTTTCCTTGTATTACTGTTCCTGTATATATTTCGTTTGAAAGAATAAATCGTACTGTCGATTGTTGCCATAATCCATAAGTTAAAGATTTTGTACCTCTTGTTTTCTTATTATAATCTGATGGAATTGGAATCTTCTTTTTACTCAAGTAATCTGCTATTTGCATTGTACCAAAACCTGCTAAATATTTTTCATATATCAGTTTTACAACCTTTGCTGCTTCTTCATCTACAATTAAATGGTATTTATTTTCTGGATCTTTTTTATATCCGTAAGGTGCTGTTCCTAAATATTCTCCAAGATTTCTTTTTGATTGCAGAACACTATTTATTTTCTTTGATGTATCTTTTGCATACATTTCATTTAATATTGACTTAAATGGTGCTATATCATTATTTGATGTATCATAAGCAGTATCTATATTGTCCAAGATAGCTATAAATCTAACATTATGCTCTGGGAAGTAATCTTCAATATAAAGACCTGATTGTACATAGTTTCTTCCAAGTCTTGATAAATCTTTAGTTATTACCATATTTATTTTTCCGTTTTCAATGTCTGCTATCATTCTATTAAATGCAGGTCTATCAAAACTTGTACCACTTACACCATCATCAACATATTCTGATATAAAATTTAATTTGTTTTCTTTAATGTATTGCATTAGCAAAGTCCTTTGGTTTCCAATGCTTTCACTTTCTTGATATTTTTCTTTTTCTTCATCTTCTCTTGAAAGCCTTATATATATGCCTACTTTATAATCAATATTATTCAATATCGTATAGCTCACATTACCCTCCTTACTTGCTATGTAAAGATAATGAGATAATATTGATACTCTTGTTTGCAATTATATCATACTATCTCATTAAATGCCATTATTTTACTTTGTTTTTTTTATACAATAATTTCCAAATGCCCTTTCAATTACTTTATCTAATGCTTCTCCTTTTTCATTAAATATAACATTTATTTTAAAATCATTCTTTTTTTTGTATTTTTTTCTTTCTATGTTTTCTTCTTGCATTACACTCACTCCTTTAATTGTAAGTATTTCCAAATTCTGTATTTTTATTCTTTATAGCAAATACCATACTTATCTGTAATGCATTTTTCTACATATATTATCTTTTATTTTAAAATGGGTACATAAAAAGAAAAAAGGGTAGAAAAAAAGAAGCTATTAAAGCTTCAATTTTAAAATACTTTCATTTACATTACTAATTGTAATTTATAAGTTACCAATTAATTTTCTTTTCAATTTATTGTAATATAGATTAACAATTATTTTTCATATCTTATTTTTAGATCATCTAATGTTTCTTTTGATAAATCTCTATATGCCTTATAATCTATAAAAAAATTTTTACCATTAATATCTTTAACTTTAAAAGTATACATAAATAAACCACCTGTAAATCCATCTTCATTATAAGTAAACCATGATGCCTTTATTTTTCCATCAATATTATATTCCTGTAAAATGTATGATTCAACCATTTCACATTTATTTTTTTCTACTTCTTGAGGATTATTTTTTATGTAGTAATTAATACCTATAAAAATACAAATAACTATAATAAAAGTAATTAAAAATATTAATATTCTTCTATCATTTAGAACCTTTTTATACATATTTAGTATTGCCTCCATCAAATAAAACACAAATCACTATTTTGAATTTAGATATAATATAACATTTTTATCAAAAAATGTCTACTTTTTTCTATTATCAACATTCTCTTCATTTCTAAATCAAATTGCAAAAATTTTGAATAATTTATTTGTTCCAATATCGTGGTAAAATATTATGCCCAAAATTCGCCAGCTTGGTGTTTTGACACCCTTTTTGCTGTTTAGGAGAAAATCTCCTAAAACCTTTTTAAGCTCTCCGAGAGATTTATTCTTTATATTTTAAATCATTTTCTTTACACCAATTTATAGCTATTTCTTTATATTTTTCTTCTCTATAATTATACCAATCTTGAATTATATTCACTTCAAAGCAATAATCTTTAAATCTTCTAAAAGCGCCTTTTCCTTGTATTAATCTAAGTAAATTGTTTCTTATTTCAAGATCATTTATTGTATCTATAAAATCGACCATTATTTGATATTCATTTATTTCATATTGTGTTGGAAGTATTATAGATTTTTCAAATAATTTGTCCAATTCATCTTCATTTATATTTTCATATTCTCCAATATTTGATAAGAAAATTTCATCATTTTCTGGATTGTAATAACAATCTATTTCATTATTTACCATTTCTAATCCTTCTATTATTTTAGATAAAGTAACCATATTTTTCTCTCCTTATTATTCTACTTATAAAATTGTCTAAATTCAATTGGTGAATATCCACCTAACATATATTGTGGGCTATTGTTATACCAATCCATAAATAAATCCATAAATTTTTTCAATTCAAAATCATCTTCAAACATACACATATTAGATAATTCTCTTAAAATATCTATTCCTAACTCATTCTTTTTTACTAATTGCTTAAATGTCCATTCATGTATATTATCATTTTTAGATTTCAAAAACTTATATAACTTTTGTGCTTTTTCATTACAATAATATTCTTCTCTTTTTAATATTTCTTGCTTACTAAATTGTTTATATTTCATCTTTCTTGCTTTCTGTTCTTCTGCAATTTCACCTATATCAATTGGTGAATATTCTTCATCTAAATATGTAATAAATGCTTGTATTTCATTTGTGTTTGTCCATCTAATATCATAATCATTTACAAATGTATTTAAGTTCAATCTTGTAAAAAATATATCTCGTAACTCCCTTTCTGTTATTATTTCATTCATATATTTACACAATTGCTTCCTCAAAAATTCAAAATCTACTATTCCATATGAATATAACATTCCTACAGTTAAAAATTCTATATCTCCATATCTTTTTGCTATTACCTTATTTTCTGCTGAAAATAGTCTTTTTAATTTTTCTGTTACTCCTGGATTAAGTGAGTAATTATAATTATCATATTTAGCTCTCATAACTATAATCATAGCCTCTTCTAGGTATCTTATATCTGGATGCTCCCTTTTATAGAAAAAAGATTTTATATCGTCACTTGTTTTTGTATATTCAATTAATCTTTCTAAATCTTTATAGGCTCTATATGGTAGCATTTTTATTATTTCTTCATCATCTGCATTCTCATATATACTTGGTATCATTTTAAGTATGTTTTCTTTTGTTGTGTTTTCTTTAATATCTTGATTAAATATACTATTTACTACAAATAGCATTGTGTCTTTTGATACATTTATTCTTCCATTATATTCTCCCATATTTACTCCTTTATTTCTAAATGGTGTTCACAAAAGTGAACAGCTCCAAATATATAACTTATTTTACAAAACCGGACTATTGACTTTATTCTATATTCCCATATAACATTTCTCTTTTATAAATTTCTTTATTTCTTTTTCATCTTTTCCTTCATAATATGGAATAAGCAAATCTT
>CANQZU010000005.1 GCA_947628415.1 uncultured Clostridia bacterium
GTTTTTATTCAGCTCTTGCTAATATAATTAATCTTGCACTACTGTCATCGGTACAAGTAGATAAAGTAATTTCTGCTTTTCCTTTAGTATCTCTTTGATAAAAAGAAGTATCTTCTGGTGTGGTTTCAAATTTATTATAAATTGTATAAGTTACTTTTGTACCAGAATTATCTGTAATATATATTTTATCTCTTACATTTAATTTTTTATTATTTGAGAAAAATAGCCCATTTCTATAATTATGTCCAATAATAACACTATTTCCTGGTTGATTTATTTCTGTACCATATAAGAAAGCTACTGACGTTTCGATAGATTTTTTAGTTACTTTTTCCAATATTGGGTATTTAAAATTAATAGCTGGTATTTCCATTGTTCCTAGAACACCAAAGCCTTTATATTGTTGTTTTGTATTAGAAGCGCTTCCTGTTTGAGCATCTTGTATTTGTTCAAATGGATTCTCTTCTGTTTCACCTGTATTATCTCCATCTTCTACTGGATCTTGATTTACTACATCCCCTTGAAAATTATCTACAAAATCAGATGTATCTTTTGTAATCATGTAGTTTTGATAATAGTCATAACCTAGAAATGCTAGTAATCCAACAATGGCAATAATTATAATAACTAATATTACGGTTAATACTTTACTATATTTACTCTCAAACATAACTTTTACCTCCGTATCTCTTTTATATATTATACCTCTATATTAATTATACCACATATGTTGTAAAAAGTGTATAGTTTTTATACAATTTTTTCCCCTAGTTTTGTTCCTGCTAATACATGAAAATGTAAGTGCATTACCTCTTGTCCTCCATTTTTACCACAATTTACAATTACACGAAATCCTTCTTGTTTAAATCCCTTTTCTTCTGCTATTTGATTAATTACTGAGTAAATCTTTCCAATAAGCACTTCATCTTTTTTTTCTATTTCTGCTAAAGAAGTAATGTGTCTTTTAGGTATTACTAAAATATGAATAGGTGCTGCTGGATTAATGTCATAAAAGGCCATTATTTCTTCATCTTCATATACTTTATTTGAAGGGATTTCCCCTTTACTAATTTTACAAAATAAACAATCTTCCATTTTAATTCTCCTTTATTAAAACTGCTTTTATCCTTCTAATTCCAGAAGAACTTGATTCTTCTTTTTTAATTTTGAATCTTCCTAATTCTTTGGTATTTTTCACATGCGGACCTCCACATAATTCTTTAGATACATTTCCTATACTATAAACTGTTACAATATCTGGATATTTTTCAATAAACATGCATTCTGCACCTGATTTAATTGCCTCTTCTTTTTTCATTTCTTGTTTCGTTACTTCTAATCCTTCTTGAATCCATTGGTTTACTAAATCTTCTACTTGCTTTTTTTCTTCTTCTGTTAATTTATGATCACAGTTAAAGTCAAATCTCATTCGTTCTACCGTAATATTAGAACCTCTTTGATGGGCGTCTTTTCCAATTACTTTCTTTAAAGCTGCATTTAAAAGATGTGTAGCTGTATGATAAGCTATCGTTTCTTGTGTTTGTTCAGCTAATCCTCCTTTAAATTTTTGTTCTGATCCTAATCTTGATTTTTCTTGGTGTTCTTTAAATAATTGATCAAATTCTTTCATATTCACTTTATAGTCATGTTCTCTAGCTAATTCTTTAGTTACTTCTGGTGGAAAGCCATAAGTATCATATAATTTAAATACAACTTCACCTGTTAATTCATTTCTTCCTATTTCTTTCATCCTTTTAATTTCTTTTTCAAATTCTCTTTCACCATGTGCTAAGGTTTTTACAAACTTATCTTTTTCTTCTAATATAACATTTTTAATTATTTCTTGATTTTTTTCTAAATCTGGATACATTTCTTTTAAGTTTTCCACATTTATATCAATAAGTGTTGATAATTCATCTAGGTTAATTTCTAATTTATTTAAATGTCTTATCATTCTTCGAATTAGTCTTCTTAAAACATATCCTCTATCTAGGTTACTTGGTCTTCCTCCATCAGAAATAATCATCATACTAGAACGTAAATGTTCTGCTACAATTCTTCTACTTTCTATATAATCTTGTTGTTGCAATTTCTTTAAGTATTTCATAACTGGTTGAAATAATTCTGTATCATAAGGAGTTTCTTTTCCTTGTAATAACATAGTCATTCTTTCTAACCCAAGTCCTGTATCTACATTTTTTCTTTCTAATTTTGAATAACCACTTCTATCTTTAAAATACTCCATAAATACATTATTCCAAATTTCAACATATTTCCCACAATTGCAAGATGGCTGACAATCTTTTGAGCAAGCTGGTTTTCCTGTGTCATAGAACATTTCTGTATCTGGTCCGCATGGACCTTCTTCTCCTGCTATCCACCAGTTATCATCTTTTCCATAAAAATAAATTCTTTCTTCTGGAATACCTACTTTTTTCCATATTTCCGCTGAAACAGTATCTTTTGGGCAATCTTCATCGCCTGCAAAACAAGTAACTGATAATTTTTCGGATGGAATTCCTAACTCTTTGGTTAAAAATTCAAAACTCATGCTAATAGATTCTTCTTTAAAATAATCTCCTAAAGACCAATTTCCAAGCATTTCAAAATAAGTTAAATGTCGGTTGTCTCCTACTTCTTCAATATCATTAGTTCTTACACATTTTTGATAATCTGTAAGTCTAGTTCCTTCTGGATGTTTTTCTCCTAAAAGATATGGTACCAATGGTTGCATTCCTGCTGTTGTAAATAGAACCGATGGATCATTTTCTGGAATCAATGGTGCAGACGGAATAATAGTATGTCCATGATTTTTAAAAAAATTTAAATATTTATTTCTAATTTCAATAGCTCTCATATTTCTCTCCTTATTTTTACGTTTTACATTCAAAATTATACTGCAAAACCTAGAAAAAATCAAGAAAATTACATAAAAAACCAACGGCAAAGTTATACCGTTGGTTTTTAGCTCTCCTCTACAGAATTATTTAGTTTTCATCTTATTTCTATTGTTTTTTGCCAGATAAAAGTTCTTCTATAGTACACTCACAAATGTCGTTGTCTTCAAGAAGATTTACAATTCCAATAGCAACCTCTTCTTTTTCTTCCCGAAGCTTCATGCATTTTTTTTAGTTGTTTTTTCAAAAAACGTATCACTTGTTTTCTATTCATTTATATATCCATTTGACTACCTAAAAAAGTGGCTGCTGATTGGGCTACTTTTTTCTCGACATCATTCATCTTACCATTTGGTTCTTTTGCCATTAAAATAACTGTACCTATAGTATCTCCATTTGAAATAATTGGATACACCACTTGTGCATTATTTTTTCTTTCTTGATTATCATTTTTTGTAATAGGCATTGCTATATTACTATTTTCTGTACTTGTATATACTTCTTTGTCTTCCATTAATTGTTCTAGTTCTTGGCTAATGTCTTGTTCTAAAAATTCTTTTTTAGAACCTCCAGATACAGCTATAATCGTATCTTTGTCTGTAATACAAGCAATATGTCCTGTTGTTTTTGATAATGTCTCTGCATAACCTGCAGCAAATTCTGAAAGCTCACCAATTGGAGAATACTTCTTCAAAATTACTTGTCCTTCTCTATCAGTAAATATCTCTAATGGATCTCCTTCTTTTATTCTTAATGTTTTTCTTATTTCTTTCGGAATAACTACTCTACCCAAATCATCTATTCTTCTTACAACTCCAGTTGCTTTCATATTTTTCCTCCTCGTCATATTTTTTGTTTATAATTTTATTATGACAAATAAGGAAAAAATTATACATAGAAAATGAAAATTCAAAAATTAAATCGTTTGTTTTAATTCTCCTGATTCATAAACTTGTAGTAATTCTAATAAATCTTCTACTTCTCGTTTTAGTCTTTTGCCAATATCAGTATCTCCAACTGTTTTTCTAACTACTCCTGTTTTTTTAACAACAATTTCCGAAATAATATCTTTTTCTTCTTTAATTGCTTTTTCTACTGATTCAAATGGTTTATTTTGACTTAATAATAATCCATTTGAATTATAAGTCAATATGTAACCAGCATTTCCTGTTTTTGCTTGATAGCTTCTAGCAAATCCACCATCAATTACTAATAATTTTCCATTTGCACGAATTGGACTTTCTCCATCTTTTGCTTTAACTGGTATATGTCCATTTACAATATGAGCTTCTTTTCCCTCTAATCCAAATTCTTTTAAGACTTTATCACATATTTCTTCTTGTGCTGATAAATAATAATATGGATTCTTTTCTTCTTTATGGGTTTCTTTATCGTTTATAAAATAACTCTCAAATGTTGCCATTTTGTCTTTTCCAAAAAATGGTGAGTCAGGTGAAATCCATAAAAACCACATGATATCTAATAAATCTTGATCTTGATTTTTTCTGTTGAAGTAAACTTGTTTTATGGTTTCATTAATTAAGTCAAAATATTTCTTGCCACTTACTTTTTGCCCTAAAAATTCTACTTCTTTAAAATTTCCATCCTCCTGCATTGGTATACAAGCATGAAATAGCAAATTAGAGTTGAAAATTGTATAGAGTTCTCCTTTTTGATAAATAAAATCCATATGATCGTTTAATTTTTGGCTATGCTTAAATGATTCACATAGTCTATTCATGACATCTTCTTCTTCTTTGGTTAATTCATATACATTATCTGGATTTAAAGTTGGAAAATTTGTATCGTTTAATTCATATTTTTTGCCATCTAGTATAACATATCCTTCTTGTAAATTCATTTTGTCTAATAAAAGACGATTATCTAAATGATATTCTGGATGCCTTTTTATTAATTGGCCTTCTAATTTAAATTGAATAATAGCAATAGCTTTATGCATTTTAGCTATGTTGGTTTTATCTGTAAATTCATATTCATTATTATCAAAAGTTTTTGGCATAAAGTTTATACAATCATCATCTCGATATGTTTCCATTGCAAAAGTAAAAAGAGGTCTTATATTAATTCCATAACCATCTTCTAAAATTGATATATTATTATATCTTGCACAAATTCTAACAACAGTTGCAATATTAGCTTTGTTACCACAAGAAGCTCCCATCCATGATATATCATGATTTCCCCATTGCATGTCAATACTATGAAATCTCTTTAATTCTTCAATAACTAAATCTGGATTTTCTCCTCTATCATAAATGTCTCCAATGATATGCAAATGATCAATAGCCATTCTTTTAATTAAATCTGAAATTGCAATAATAAAACTTTCTGCTTGATTTAAATCAATAATTGTTTTGATGATTGCTTTATAATATCTTTCTTTATCTTTTTCATTTCCAGCTTGTGAGTTTAATAATTCATCAATCACATATTCAAAACCACTTTTTATTGCTTTTCTCACCTTTGATCTAGTATATTTAGAACTTACTTTTTTAGCTACATCAATTAATTGGTATAAAGTGATTGTATACCATTCATTTAAGTCTTTTATTTCTTTTTTCATTAACTTTAATTTTTCTTCTGGATAATAAATTAAAGTAGCAAGAGTAGCTCTTTCCTTTTTAGTAATAGTATTTCCAAAAATATCATCAATCTTATTTTTGATAATTCCTCCACCATTATTTAAAATATGCACAAATGGTTCATATTCTCCATGAATATCGCTCATAAATATTTCTGTTCCTTTGGGCAAATTAATAATAGCTTGCAGATTAATAATTTCTTCTGCTACTTCATTAATATTTTTATATTCCTTACTTAATAGCTTTAAATATTTTTGTTTGTCATATTCTTTTTCCATTTCTAATTACCTCTTTATTCCCCTTCTTCGTCTAATGATTTTTCTTCTTTCTTAGGTAAAAAACTAATTTTATATTTATCTAATATATAACCCATATCTTTTGAAAATTCTTTTAACATTACAATTTTGATAGTTGGCTCTTTTCCTTTTAAGTAATCATCAATAATTTGCTTTAATTGTTTGATATTTTTTATTTCTGGCTCAATTTGCTTTGTATAGCGTTCTGCTCTATCAATTAATTTCTCTTTAATTAAAACAATATCTTCGTTGCTTGCACACGAAATTCTTTGAAAAAGTTGGAAAGGATCATAGTATTTAAAAATAGGAAGTTCCATACATTCTTTATCAAATTTTTCATAAAATTGTTCCATTTTCATTGGAATACACTTCATAATTTCATCTGCTTTTTCTTTATACATTTTATCTAATAATTGATTATTTAACATATGAAAATGTTTTAAAATATCTTCCATATCTTCTTCTACTTCTTCAATAGCAATTTTACCTAATTCTTCATTTGGATTTGGGCAATATTCAGAAGATAAAGAAGCAATATTCATTCCATTAAAAAATACGCTTTTTAATGTTTTTAAATCATAACCTATTAATCCTTTTCTAGAAAAATAGCTAAAATAAGCAAATAATTTTACTGTATCAATTAAACATAATTTTCCTTCCTTAACGTCATTGATTATCTCTTGAATTACTCCATCAAATTGATCATCTGAAATTTTCCAATATTCTTCTGTAAGTAATCTTTTGTAGGCAGGTAGATTTTCTGTATCTACTGTGTTTCTTATTGTTTCCATATTTTCTTTAAATAGCTTCATGTCAAAAATACGCGTTCTAACGTAATATTCAATAAATTTAAAGAAACGATATTCTGATTTAAAGTTATAATAATAATTATTATCAAATTCTTTAATATAGAACTGTCTATTATCCATTAATATCCTAGAAGAAACTAAAATAGATTTATATTCTTCATTGTCTTTAATATTAACAAATTTATCTTTTGTTATTTTTCCTGCTTTAATTTCAAAAGAAATAGCTATTGTAAAAATTAGCATCGTTTGCATAACCCTATGGTTTGTATTAGGATAAGATTTATTAACCATTTCATAAATTTTTTTAAAGTCATTTAAAGCATGTTTTAAAATTCTTAAATTTCTTGTACCACTTTTATGGAATGTTGATATAATAAGTCCTGTATTTTCTCTTAAAAAGCGAATTAAATCAGGGTTATTTTCATACCTCATTAAAATTCCATTTATGATGTAGTCAAATTTTGGTGCATATTCAAATGTCTCACCAATTAACTTTTCCTTAATTCTTTCATAATCATTTGCTTTATCAAAAACATGTTCAATTTTTTCTTGAATTTTTTCTACCATTGGTTTATCTGTTTTATTCAATTCATCTTGTTTATCTAAAAGATATGTGGCAATAAATGTTTTCATTTCAAGATTAGAACTTTTTAATTTGGTAGAAAGCTCTTTTTCATTACAAATAATAATTGTTTTTATATGATCATGCTCAACAAAATTATTAATATATCCTAAAATATCAATAACATCTACATTAGCTCTTTCTAAGTCATCAAAACATAATACTTTATCATCTGTTGAGAAAAATTCTGCATAATCTACTCTGTCTCCATTTTGTGTAACACCAAAAAAGTTAGCCATATCAATTCCTGTTTTTGCATATTCTGGAATAGTAGTTTGACCATTGGCATCCATAAATTTTCTTAAATTTTTATCCATTAATTGTGTGGTTTCAATAAATATTTTTTTGCTAATTTCTTCTAGATTTGAAATTCCATATAAAGACATATAAATAGTGGTATATCTTTTTCCATTTAATTGTAGGGATTCAATTTTTTTTCTGATCTTGTTGTTCCAAAAATGAGTTTTTCCAGACCCCCATTCTCCATTAATCATAATTGCATAATCTGTATAGTCTGATCTAACATAATCTAATATACTTTCTACTAAATCTTCCATTTTTTCTTCCTTTCTCATTAGAAACAAATTAATCTTTTGCAATTGTTAATACTGCTATACTTTTGGGTTGTGCTTTTTTTAAAACTTTACTACATTCTGTTACTGTACTTCCTGTTGTGTATATGTCATCTAATAATATTATTTTCTTATTTTGCAATATATAAGGATTGCGTAATTTATATACTCCTTGTATATTTTTTTGTCTATCTTGTCTATTTAATTTACTCTGCTCTATGATATTTTTTGTTTTAACAAGACATTGCTTACTATACTTTATTGCTATTTTGTTCGCAATCTCTTTGGCTAATAACTCACTTTGATTATAACCTCTTTGTTTTTGCCTTTTTTTACTTATCGGGACTGGTATAATTATATCATAAGATTGTAAAATTGAACAGAATTTTTCATTTTTTAACAAAAAATTCACAATCGTTTTATATAGATAAGACTTATCATTAAATTTGTAATCTAAAATTATTTTTCTTATTATTCCCTGATAAGTAAAAATATATAAATGTTCTTGAAAATAACTATCTATATTTTTGTTTTTTTTTATTTGAAATTCACTTTGTGATTGTAATTGTTTTTGACATTTTAGACACAAAAAATTTTGATTGAATTTTCCACATATTCCGCACGTTGGTGGATAAATAAGATTTAATATTTGACCTAAAATTTATTTTTCTCCTTTTGATTTTTAAATTTTTTTGAATAATAAACTTAATTATAAGGCAAAATTTATAAAACTTTTCAAATTTTGCCCTATAATGAATTTATAAAATTAATGTATTCTTACTTCTTGTCTCTTTTTTAAATTAACAGCTTTTTGTTTTGTTGATTTTATTTTTGGCACAATATTTACTGCATTTCTATCTTTAAATTTTTCTAAAAGAATTGTTTCACATGTTCCTGTAATTACTTGTGATGCTAATTCTATAAACTCCTTTTTTGTTCTTTCTTTTGGATTATGACTTCCTCCCTTTGATGGAATAAAAATCATAGTTTTTTTCTTTGCTGGAACATAGCCTGTATCTTGACCTGCATATGAAGGCATTTGAATACTTTTAATGTTTTTTTCTATGCATACTTTTTCAATAGTTGAATTTAATTCTTTACTTGTTACTACAGGTATACCTTTAGAAACTACAGTCATTTCTGTTTTTGTTTTAGTCTTTTTTTGTACTTTTTCAAGAATTTTATTAAAATCTTGTAATACACTATCTGGTGTATTTTTTCCAAGTAATCTAAAGTCTATTAAACCTTGTGCTTTATTAGGTATTTGATTAAAACTTCTATTATGGCCAGGTGTACTAATTTCTACTTGACTAGCTCTTCCTATTCCTGTTTTTTCATATTTTGTACCAAGCTTTATAATTTCTTTTCCAACTAGTGCTGTAGTATCTACTGCATTTTTTCTTTTTCTCATCGGAGTAGAACCTGTATGGTCTGATTGCCCTGTAACATCATATTGTACCCTAACTGCTGAACCTACTGAAGTAACAATACCTATTACATTTTGTCTTTTATTTTTCTTATATTCTTTTGCTAGTTCTTTATATTGTTCTATATGTGCTTCTAATGCATAATCAACACTATCAAATACTTTTTCTACTTCAGTAATACCTTGCACTCTTTCATGTAAATATTTTTTTGCTTCTTGTATTGCTTCACGTAAAGTTATTTGCTTTCCATCTTCTGATTTTTTTTGAACTTTTATATTGTCAAAGTCACTTGGGGTTATATCTCCATTTAAGTATTTACTACCTAAACAAGCATTTCCAAATCTACTAGATTCTTCACATGAATATATTACTACTTTTATAGTTCCATTATGTTTTTTACTTTTTAATAGTTCCTCTACCGTTTGAAGTCCTGATATAACTCCGACTGGTCCATCATATTGTCCTCCATTATAAACAGAGTCTGTATGTGAACCAATAGCAATTGTTTTTCCTGGTTTTTCTCCTATTTTTATACTTCCACAAATGTTCCCAATTGTATCAATTGTTACATCCATTCCTAATTCTTGCATTTTTCGTATTACTTTTATTTTGTAATCCATATCTTCTTTAGTATATGCCAATCTATTAATTGGTTCTTGTGATTTAAAATTAAAAAATTCTTCTAGTTTTACTATGCTCACTTTTTTCTATACTCCTATTATTAAGATTTATTATTTAATAATAAGAATTATAACACATTATGTATATTATTTCAAGTTTTGGTAATTATTAAATTTTCTTATTTTATATTCCAATCCAGTATTCCTTTTTTTGCTATCTACATTTTGTATCATAAAATCTACTATTTTTTCCATACCAATAATAATCAATAATTTTTTAGCTCTAGTTATTCCTGTATAAAGCAAATTTCTTGTTAATAACATTGGCGAAGATGGCGGTATAACCATAATAACAACATCAAATTCACTTCCGCTGTGATTTATGAATTGTTATTGCATAACTATGCTCAATTTGATCTAATTCTGAAAATTCGTACCATGCTATTTTTTCATCATCAAATTGAATTTCTACTTGCTTTTCTACTTCGTCAATATTGGTAATTGTTCCAATTTCTCCATTAAAAACTCCGCTTCCTATTTCTTTTTTTCCTGCTACTTCTTTTTCCCAATATATATCATAATTATTTTTAATTTGCATTACGCGATCTCCCATTCTATAAATAGCTCCCATACTTACTTTTTCTGGTAAATCGTCCTTGTTTGGATTTAATTTTTCTTGCAAAGCTTTATTTAATTCTTTAGTTCCTAGTTTCCCTTTTTTAGTAGGCGTCAATACTTGTATATTCTGAAAGAAATCATAATCTCCATAATTTTTCAATCTCCCAGTACATAAAGATATAACCTCTTGCAATATTTTTTCTTGATTTAACTCTTTTATAAAAAAGAAATCTTCTTTCAATTCTTCTACCTCTTGCTCTTCTTCTTTTTTTAAAAAGTTTTCTCCTTGATTAACTTTATGAGCATTTAAGATAATTTTGCTTTTAGCTGCTTGTCTAAATATTTTATCTAAATGAATAGTTGCTATCTGTTCAGAGTGAATCAAATCCTTTAAAACGCTTCCTGGCCCGACAGATGATAACTGGTCTTCATCTCCAACTAAAATAAGTTTAGTTCCTTGATAAATGCATTTTAATAAATAATTCATTAAAAACATATCTACCATTGACATCTCATCTACAATAATAATGTCTGCATCAATAGGAACACCTTCATAATTAGCGGTATTTTTATATAAACTATCTTCTTCTATTTTTCCAATTTCTAATAATCTATGTAAAGTAGATGATTCTTTGCCTGTTGTTTCTGTTATTCTTTTAGCTGCTCTTCCAGTTGGAGCACAAAGAACTACTTTCTTTCCTTTTGATTCATAAATATCTATAATACTTTTAATAATCGTTGTTTTTCCAGTTCCTGGTCCTCCTGTAATAATTGCTACATTATTTTCGTTAATTAGTTTTATTGCTTCTTTTTGCTTGTCTGACAATTGAATACTTGTACTTGTTTCTACTTTTTTTAATTCTTTTTGTATATGTTCTATTTTCTTACTATTTTTAGACTTTTGTAATTTATGTATACGAAAAGCAATCTCTTCTTCTGTATGGTAAAAAGTGGCTAAATATACATATTCTTGTTTTTCTCTTTCTTCTATTATAATTTCTTCTTTCACTTTTAAAGTAATGATACTATCTTCAATTTTTTGAATTTCTACTCCTAACAATTGACTTACATATTCTAATAAATTTTCTTTTATTACACAGGCATGTCCATTATAAGTACTACGAATTAATCCATATTTAATACCACTTATGATTCTTGTTTCATAATCATATGCAATTCCTAAATCAATAGCCATTTTGTCAATTTGCTTAAAATCTACTCCTTTAGCTATATCAATCAAAATATAAGGATTTGCTTCCATTTCTTGGATTGCATTAATACCTAATAAATCATATACTTTTTTAGCAAATTCTGCACCAATTCCAAATTTTTCTAGAAAGCCAACAATTTTCCATACTTCCCAATTTTGTATAAATTCTTCTGCTATTTCTAATGCTCTATTTTCTGAAATACCATTTACTTCTGCTAATCTTTTAGGTTCATGTTGAATAATAAAAATTGTTTCTTCTCCAAATTTTTTTATAATTCTTTTAGCAATAGCCTGTCCAATACCTCTAATATTTCCATTTGCTAAATATCTTTCTAAAGCAACCATTGTCTGTGGCATTATTTTTTCAAAAGTATCAATTTTGAATTGCGTTCCATATTCTTTATGTTCTACAAATTTTCCAATTAACTTTAAATTATCTCCAATATTTACAAACGGCAAATAACCAACAACAGTAGTTAATCCCTCTTGTGTATCAAATTCTGCTATAGTATAACTATTGGTTTCATTTTTATAAATAATATCTTGTATTTCTCCTGTGATTTCCATTTATTTCTCCTTTTATACGTTATACAGTTTATCAAAAAGATTTAATATTTTCAAGAGTCATTAATTATTAGTATAACTAATCAATTAGCTAATTTAAGGAAAGTACAAAATGGGTCAAGAAATAATTCTAATTACTAAGCTTCGTTTACGTTGTCAATGATATCTTTACATTCTTTCCATGTTGTAACTTTTAGGCAATCATACTCTGCTTCCATCTTTTTTGCTATTTCTTTTGTGTTATCTGTTGATTTTAGGTCAGCAACTATAATATTTTTTAAATAATCTTCTTTTCCATATAATATTTTGAATAAACTTGAGCGTAAAAAACCTTCTATTTTTTCTTCTTGATTTTTTACCGCTATAATTAAATAAATTCCACTAGATTGAAATTTTGTATAAATAGAAATATTAATAATATCTTTTATGATTTCAAAAAGTCCATATATAGCTAGTGTCCAAAAAATAATATTCAATGCAAATTCCATATTTTTGCCTCCTACGGCTATTATATGTTTTGAAAAATAAAAAAGCCACCATAGTTTGGTGGATTTTTTATTCATATTCAATTTAAATCAATTGTAATATAGCAACTTCTGCTCCATCACCACGTCTTGGTCCTGCTTTTATAATATGAGTATATCCTCCTACATTTTTACCTGCATATTTTGGAGCAATTTCATTGAATAATTTTGATGGTAAATCAATATTATTCCCTTTGCTATCTTTTACTTTGTTTAATTTTCTCATCATTTTTCTTCTAGCATTTAATCTAGTTGGCATATCTTTTTGTCTTTTTTCAGTAGTTTCTTCTTTTACTACTTTTAGGTATTCTTTACCATTTTTGCTTTTTACTAATTCAGTTTCTTTATTTCCTTTAGAGTCTATTTTTGCTTTAACAATTTTGACTTCTACTGTTTCGAAATTATCTTTTTCTTTAATAGCAAGTGCAATTAAACTATCAGCTATTGCTTTTACTTCTTTGGCTCTACTAAGCGTTGTTTCTACTTTTCCATGAAGCATTAAATCTGTTGTTAAAGTTTTTAACATTGCCATTCTAATATCTGTAGTTCTACCTAATTTTCTATTTGTAGCCAATTTTTTCACCTTCCTTTAACTTTTAATTACTCATCTTCTTTCGCAAAATCTAATCCTAATGAATGTAATTTTGCTGTTACTTCGTCAAATGATTTTTTACCTAAATTTCTCACTTTTAACATATCTGTTTCAGATTTATTTGTTAAATCTTCTACTGTAGCAATTCCTGCTCTCTTTAAACAGTTAAAAGAACGAACTGATAATTCTAATTCTTCAATTGACATTTCTAATACTTTTTCTTTCTTAGATTCTTCTTTTTCTATCATAACTTGTGTATTTTTTGTAGTCTCAGATAAATCAATAAATAATTCCAAGTGTCCTGTCATTACTTTAGCTGCTAAACTTAATGCTTCATGTGCCTTTAAACTTCCATCTGTCCATACTTCAATTACTAATTTATCATAATCTACCATTTGTCCAACCCTAGTATTTTCTACTTGATAATTAACTTTTTTAACTGGCGTATAGATAGAATCGATTGGAAGTACTGATATATCCTGATTAGGTTTTTTATTTTTATCTGCAGAATTATATCCTCTTCCTCTATCTGCTGTCATTTCCATTTTTAGACTTCCACCTTCAGAAATAGTTGCAATATGTAAATCTGGGTTTAAAACTTCTACGGTTCCATCTGTAATAATATCAGATGCTTTTACTTCTCCTTCACCCTTAACATCTATTCTTAATGTTTTTTCTTCATTTTCATCAAATTTTAGTCTAACATTTTTTAAGTTAACAATAATTTCTGGTACATCTTCTACTATGTTTGGAATTGTAGAAAATTCATGTAATACTCCATCAATTTTCACACTTGTTATGGCACATCCTGGAAGTGATGAAAGTAAAATTCTTCTCAAAGAATTTCCAATCGTTACTCCATAACCTCTTTCTAATGGATCGCAAACAAATTTTGCATAATTATTGGTATCATCGACCTCTAGACATTCAATATTTGGCTTTTCAAATTCTATCATTTTTACCTCCTAATATTTGAGAACATCTTTCCCAAACTTTCTAAAAACTTCCTCGTTTTTATGCATAAAGTCTTATACTTATTTTCTACCATTATTATTTTGAGTAAAGCTCTACTATTAAATGCTCTTCAATTGGAATATCAATGTCTTCTCTAACTGCCAATCTAACTACTTTACCACTTAATTTTTCACTGTCTTTCTCTAACCAAGCAGGAACTGGTCTTTTATTTGATTCTTCTACATTTACTTTTATTGTAGTATTATCCTTTTTATTCTCTCTTACTGTAATGACATCTCCTACTTTTACTAAATAAGATGGAATATCTACTCTTTTTCCATTTACTTCAAATTGTGCATGATTTACAAATTGTCTTGCTTGCGCTCTAGATGTTCCAAATCCTAATCTATAAACAACATTATCTAATCTACTTTCTAATATTTGTAATAAGTTTTCACCTGTTACACCTTTTTTATTAGAAGCCATTTCAAAATATTTTCTAAATTGTCTTTCTCCTACTCCATAATATGCTTTTGTTTTTTGTTTTTCTCTTAATTGTGTTCCATATTCAGAAAGTTTTGCTCTTTTTTGTCCATGTTGTCCTGGTGCATAATTTCTTCTAGAAATACTACATTTATCTGTATAACATCTTTCACCTTTTAAGAACAATTTTTGTCCTTCTCTACGGCATCTACGACATTGTTCGTCTTTATATCTTGCCATTTTCTTACTCCTTTCTTTTTTCTAACGGCAGGGTCTCCCCTAACAAATTTTATACTCTTCTTCTTTTAGGTGGTCTACAACCATTATGTGGTATTGGTGTTACATCTTTAATAACACTAATTTCAAGTCCTGCTGATTGAAGTGCACGAATAGCAGCTTCTCTTCCTGAACCAGGACCTTTTACATATACTTCTACAGATTTTAATCCATGTTCCATAGCAGCTTTAGCAGCTGTTTCTGCAACTTGACCTGCTGCATATGGTGTGCTTTTTCTAGAGCCTTTAAATCCTAATCCTCCAGCGCTTCCCCATGATACTGCATTTCCTTGTGTATCTGTAATTGTAACGATTGTATTATTAAAACTAGAATGAATATGTGCTGCACCTTTTTCTATGTTTTTTCTATTTCTTCTAGCCACTTTTTTTGTTGTTACATTTTTAGCCATTTTGCTTTTTTCCTCCTTATTCAAAATTTTATTCTGAATTGAATTATTTTTATAAAAATAATGAAAATTAGCATTTTTTATTACTACTATTAAAAAGCGAAACTATTTAAATCTCTCTTTTTATAATAGAATTTATACTAATTTAAATTTTAGTCTTTTTTTGCTTTGCTAACAAGCTTTCTAGGTCCTTTTCTTGTTCTAGCATTAGTTTTTGTTCTTTGACCTCTTACTGGTAATCCTCTTCTATGTCTTAAACCTCTATAACATCCAATTTCAGTAAGTCTTTTAATATTAAGAGCAACTTCTCTTCTTAAATCACCTTCTACTGTATATGATTCATCCATTACTTTTCTGATACTATTAACTTGATCATCTGTTAAATCTTTTACCCTAGTATCTGGATTAATACCAGCTTTTGCAAGAATTTTTCTAGAACTTGAAACACCTATACCGTAAATATAAGTAAGCCCTATTTCTACTCTTTTTTCCTTTGGTAAATCTACTCCTGCTATACGAGCCATATTTTTTTGCACCTCCAAAATATAATCATTATTTTAATTTGTTTGTCCTAAAAATTTAAAGGTGAAATGCACTAGCGTTTACTCTAGCCTCTTTAAAATTTTAAAACATATATATTAACACAAATAGATATGTAACCTTTATTTTTTAAGGTTCACAGCCGCTACCTAATTTGTGTTATAAGCTTTTTAAAAATTATCCTTGTCTTTGTTTATGTTTAGGGTTCTCACAGATTACTCTAATTACACCCTTTCTTTTTATAATTTTACATTTATCGCATATTTTCTTTACTGATGGTCTTACTTTCATTTTTTGCACCTCCTCAATTTGTCAGAAAATAACGTTTCTTATTTAAATAAGTTACGTCATTTTTCTGTTTAATTTATAAAATTGGGTTAATTTTTTACTTTTTTATTTTGCTCTCCAAGTAATTCTTCCTCTTGTTAAATCATAAGGTGATAATTCAACTTTTACCTTATCTCCTGGTAAAATTTTGATATAGTTCATTCTTAGTTTTCCAGATATATGAGCTAATATTTGATGCCCATTCTCAAGTTCCACTTTGAAATTAGTATTTGGCAAGGCTTCTACAACCGTTCCTTCTACTTCTATAACATCCTCTTTCGCCAATTTTTTTCCCTCCTTAAAGAGCTTTTTTTGATTTTAGAGCAAAATATCGCTATTTTGCATAATAACTATTGTATTATACATCATTTTTAAAGTGTTGTCAATATTTCTGGTTCTTTTTCTGTAATTAAAATTGTATTTTCATAGTGGGCAGATAAACTACCATCTTCTGTTATAATAGTCCAACCATCTTCCAATTCTAAAATATTAGGTTTTCCTTGAATTACCATAGGTTCAATCGCTAATGTCATTCCTGGCTCTAATCGAATTCCTCTTCCTGGTTTTCCATAATTTGGGATACCTGGATCTTCATGCATTTGTTTTCCAATTCCATGTCCTTGAAATTCTCTTATTACACTATATCCTTGTAGATGTACATATTCTCCAATAGCATGACATACATCTCCAATTCGATTTCCTGGTTTTGCATACTTAATCCCTTCAAAAAATGCTTGTTTTGTCACCCTTACTAATCTTTCTGCTTCTTTAGAAGTCTTTCCTACTATAAAAGTTCTAGCAGCATCTCCGTTATATCCATTTTTTTGTGCAACTGTATCAATACTTACTAAATCTCCTTCTTTAATTATTCGACTTTTAGAAGGAATTCCGTGAATTACTTCATCATTAATAGAAACACAAATTGAAGCTGGAAAAGGTGGTACACCTCTAATTCCAATGTCATATCCTTTTTCTGCTGGAATTGCTCCTAAACTTCTCATTTTTTGTTCTGCTATTTGATCCAATTCCCACGTTGTCATACCTGGTTGAATTTTTTGTTCTAATTCTTGATAAGTTAATGCCACAATTTTACAAACTTCTCTCATCCATTCAATCTCTTTTTTTGACTTAATCGTTACCAATTTAGTTCCTCTTTTCTTCCATTACTTTTCTTGAATATCTTTTATTATATCTGAAGCTACTTGTTTTCCCATTCTATTAATTCTTATGCTAACTTCTTCTGTTCTCAAAATTCCTTTTTTTCTATAATATTCTACTAATGGAGCTGTTTGATTATCGTAGATTTCTAATCTTTTATTAATTGATTCTTCATTACTATCATCTTCTCTTTGAATTAATTCAGAACCACATTTATCACAAATTCCTTCTTTTATTGGTGGATGCATTTTTAAGTTGTAAGTTGTCTTACATTTTGGATTTGAACAAACTCTTCTTGTTAGAATTCTATCAATAATTTCATCTCTTGGTGTTGTTAGATTAACTACTAAATCAACCTTTTTTCCTCTTTCTGCTAATATTTTGTCTAATTTTTCAGCCTGTGCTAAACTACGTGGAAATCCATCTAATATAACTCCGTTCTTAACGATTTCTGAATCTAAATATTCTACAACCATTGGTACTGTTATTTCATCTGGAACTAAATCTCCTTTAGCTATATATTTATTAGCTTCTATTCCTAATTGTGTCTGCTCTTTAATGTTTTTTCTAAATATATCTCCTGTTGACAATTGCACCAATCCTGTGTGTTCACTTATAATTCCTGCTACTGTTCCCTTTCCTGTTCCTTGAGCTCCTAACATTATAATTACCATATAAATCACTCCTTTGAATAAAAAAATTTAGATTATTTAAAATATCCCTAATAATCTTTATCCTATCTACTATTACTAGAACTAATAAACAGGATAAAAATAATTAAGGTTGTCAAAAGGAAAATTACAACCTTTTGACAACTTTTATTTATTCTAAGAATCCTTTATAGTGTCTCATTGCTAATTGAGATTCTAGTTGTTGTACGGTTTCTAATGCAACTCCTACAACAATTAATATTGATGTACCACCAAATGCAATATTTAAATTAGTAAACCTTAATAACATTGGAATAATTGCTATCAATGCCAAGAAAAATCCTCCAAACCATGTTAATTTTGATATAATAGATGATAAATATTCTGTAGTTGGTTTACCAGCTCTAATTCCTGGTATAAACCCACCATTTTTCTTAATATTATTAGATACTTCTGCTGGATTAAATGTAGCAAATGTATAGAAAAATGTAAATCCTACAATTAATAACAAGTAAACCAATGCATTGGCAATTGAATAACCAATTCCAACATTAGACGTAGATGTAGCAATTGAGAAATTATATAGTCCTGCTAAAAATCCTGTCTGATTTACTATGTCTGGTACAAAAATTTGAATAATCATAGCTGGAAAAGTCATAAAAGAAGAGGCAAAAATAACTGGCATTACACCTGCCATAGCAAGTTTTAATGGAATGTGTGTATTTTGTGCTCCAACCATCTTTCTTCCTACTACTCTTTTTGAATATTGTACTGGTACTCTTCTTTCAGCTTGTTGTACAAATACAACCCCTGCTACTAAAATTAAAGCTCCTATTACAATACCTATTGCAATTAATAAACCTGTTGTACTAAATCCTGTTTGTGGCATTATTAATCCCCATAACATCGTTATGGCACTAGGTAATCCAGAAATAATACCAATAAAAATTAATAATGAAATTCCATTTCCGATTCCTTTGTTAGTAATTTGTTCTCCTAACCACATAAGAATAGAAGTACCTGAAACTAATGCAGTTACAACTAATGCTCCTGTTAAAAAGCTTTTATTTACAAATATACCAGAAGATTGATAAGATAAATACAATCCAATACCTTCTATTAAAGCTAAAATGATTGTTACAATTTTAGTATAACGATTAATTTTCTTTCTTCCTTCTTCTCCACCTTCTTTTGTTAATTTTTCTAAAGATGGTATAATCATAGCTAATAATTGAATAACAATAGAAGCTGTAATATAAGGAGTAATTGACATAGCAAAAACAGAAAATCTTGAAAATGCTCCTCCAGAAATCATATCAATTAGTCCAGCTATTCCATTTGTTTGTCCCATTGCTTCATTTAATGCAATACTATTTACTCCTGGTACTGTAATGTAACACCCAAATCTAAATACAACAATTAATACAAGTGTATAAAGTAATCTTTTTCTTACATCAGGTGTTGCAATAGCATTCTTGATTGTTTTAAACAATTAAATCACCTCAGCCTTTCCGCCTAAAGCTTCAATTTCTTCTTTTGCTTTTGCCGTAAATCTTTTTGCTTTGACATTTAATTTTCTTTCTAATTTTCCTGTAGCTAAAATAACAATTCCGTCATCTATTTTTCCAATTATTCCTTCTTCTAGTAAGCTTTCAGCTGTGACATCAGTAGCTTTAGATTGACTTAACATTTTTAAAGTTACTTCTACATAGCTTTTAGCATGAATATTGGTAAATCCTCTTTTTGGCAATCTTCTATATAATGGTGTTTGACCACCTTCAAAACCTCTTCTTACTCCGCCACCACTTCTTGCTTTTTGTCCTTTATGTCCTCTTCCTGCTGTTTTTCCATTTCCAGAAGCAATTCCGCGTCCGACTCTATTTCTTTTTACTTTACCTACCGCTGGTTTTAATTCATTTATTTTCATTTTATACCTTGCACCTCCTTTTTTATTACAAAGGTTTCTCCTTCACTCTTATCAAAACCATTTATCCTTTTATTAATTTTTATAAAATTTCTTCTACTTTTTTTCCTCTCTTTTTAGCTACTGTTTCAACAGTTTGCATTGCCTTTAATCCTTCTATAGTAGCATAAACAACATTTCTTGGATTATTGGTTCCAATTACTTTCGTTCTAATGTTTTGATATCCTGCTAATTCCATAACTGGTCTAACACTTCCTCCGGCTATAATACCAGTACCAACTACAGCTGGTTTTAGCATAACTTTAGCACTTCCAAAAGTTCCTATATATTCATGAGGTACTGTTGTATTTACGATTGGTACTTCAACTAAATTTTTCTTAGCTTCTTGAATTGCTTTTTTGATAGCATCTGGAACCTCTGCTGCTTTACCATTTCCAACACCTACATGACCATTTTCATCTCCTACTACTACTACAGCACTAAATCTAAAAGTTCTACCACCTTTAACTACTTTAGCAACTCTATTAATAGCAACTACTTTTTCTTTTAATTCATTTTTCTCTTCCATAGGTCTTTGTTAATCCTCCTTTTCTTCATTTTACTATAAACATTTTGCATTAAAATTTTAATCCGCCTTCTCTTGCTGCTTCTGCTAATTCTTTCACAACACCATGATAAATATATCCACCACGATCAAAAACTACAGTTTCAATCTTCTTATCTAATGCTTTCTTTGCAATTAAAGCTCCTAATTCTTTAGCGGCCTGCTTATTAGCATGTTTTGATTTTACTTCTTTATCTAATGTTGAAGCTGATACAAGTGTATTTCCTGCAACATCATCAATAACTTGTACATATAAGTTTGTATTACTTCTATAAATACATAATCTTGGTCTATCGGATGTTCCAGAAATTTTTCTTCTAACACGAACATGTCTTCTAGTTCTTTCCATTTTTCTATCTGTCTTCTTAACCATTCCTACTACTCCTTTCTATATGTTGAGTTTTCTTAAACTTTATTTACCTGTTTTTCCCTCTTTACGTCTAATAACCTCATCAGCATATTTAATACCTTTACCTCTATATACTTCTGGTAGTCTTTTTGTTCTAATAACAGCTGCTGTTTGACCAACTAATTCTTTATCAATTCCTTTTACAATAATCGTATTTGGGTTTGGAACATCAAAAGTTATTCCTTCTGGTGCCTCAAAAATAACAGGATGTGAATAACCCAAAGTTAAATTTAAATTATTTCCTTGTTTTGCTACTCTATATCCTACACCATTGATTTGTAATTCTTTGCTATATTCACTTGTTACACCAATAATCATATTATTAATTAAACTTCTTGTTAAACCATGTAAACTTCTATTATCTGGTTCATCATCTTTTCTTTTAATGACAATTGTGTTTTCTTCCACTTTAACAGAAATATTTTTATGTATTTCTCTTTTTAATGTACCTTTTGGTCCTGTTACGGTAATATTTTGTCCATCTAATTTCACTTCTACCCCTGATGGTACAGTAATAGGCTTATTTCCTATTCTTGACATAGTAGTTTTCCCTCCTTTTTTGTTTTTATTGATAGGAACACTGTTCATTCTATCCTAAATTAATTTTACCAAATGTATGCTAATACTTCTCCACCAATTCCTAATTCTCTTGCTTCTTTATCTGTCTTTAATCCTTTTGATGTAGAAATAATAGCAATTCCTAATCCATTTAATACTTTTGGTAATTCATCTTTTGAAGCATATATTCTCAAACCAGGTTTACTAATTCTTTTTAAACCATCAATTACTCTTGTTCCTTTTTCATCATATTTTAAAGTAATTCTTATCATTCCTTGCTCATTATTATTGTCTTTAATCTCTTCAAAAGATTTAATATAACCTTCTCTCAATAAAATTTCAGCAATTCCTAATTTCATATTAGAAACTGGAACATCTACTGTTTTATGTTTTGAACTATTCGCATTTCTAATTCTTGTTAACATATCTGCTATTGGATCTGTAATGTTCATTAATTACTTACCTCCTTTTCTTATTTGTTTATCTATTTTAATGGATAAGGAACACACCTTACCTCCTAGATTGTATTTAGTAAGGTCTATCCCCTACCTCGTACTTTTCAAGTAATATATCTGTTATTTTTACCAGCTAGCTTTTTTAACACCTGGAATTTCTCCCTTATGAGCTAATTCTCTAAAGCATACACGACAAATACCATATTTTCTAATATAGCTATGTGGTCTCCCACATAATTTGCATCTATTATATTCTCTTGTACTATATTTTTGTGGTCTAGCTTGTTTTACCTTCATTGACTTTTTAGCCATAATTTTACTCCTTTCCTTATTATAAGGTTATATTTGTACTTCGTTAAATCTATCTTTATTATTACTCAAGAATTTGCCACTTAATTTTTAAAAGGCATTCCTAAAAGTTTTAATAGTTCTTTTGCCTCTTCGTCTGTTTTTGCTGTTGTCGCAAATATAATATCCATTCCTCTTAATTTATCTACCTTATCATATTCAATCTCAGGGAATATTAATTGTTCTTTAATTCCCATAGAGTAATTACCTCTACCATCAAACGAATGATCAGATACTCCTCTAAAATCTCTTACTCTAGGAAGTGCTACATTAAATAGTTTATAAGCAAAATCATACATTTTATCTGCTCTTAATGTTACTTTGCAACCTACATTAACACCTTCTCTTAATTTAAATGCTGCAATTGATTTCTTGGCTTTTGTTACAACTGGTTTTTGTCCTGTAATTTGCATCAAATCATTCATTGCATTTTCTAGAGCTTTAGGATTTTCTTTTAAATCTCCTAATCCTATATTAATTACTATTTTATCAAGTCTTGGAACTTGCATAATTGATTTATATTCAAATTTTTTCATTAACGCTGGAATTACTTCTTTTTCATATTGTTCTCTTAATTTCTCCATGGTTGATTATTCCTCCTTCCTTCACTTTTATTTTAAATTTGCACCACATTTTTTACAAATACGCATTTTCTTATCTTTTTCTATTTTATATCCAATTTTAGTAGCTTTACCACACTTTGGGCATACTACACCTACTTTTGAACTTGGTATTTCACATTCTACTGATAAAATTCCACTTTCTTCGCCTTGTTTTCTAGCTTTAACATGTTTTTTTCTAACATTAACACCTTTAACAATAACTTTATCAGCTTTTGGATTAACTTCTAATATTTCTCCGGTTTTTCCTTTATCATTTCCTGACAAAACTTGAACGTTATCTCCTTTTTTTATTCTCATCAAAGATTGCCTCCTTTACTATATTTTATTAATGATCTAAAGAACTTCTGGAGCTAATGAAAGAATTTTCATGTAGTCCTTTTCTCTTAATTCTCTTGCAACTGGTCCAAAGATACGTGTTCCTCTTGGAGTTCCGTCTTCTTTTATAATAACCGCTGCATTCTCATCAAATTTTATATATGAACCATCTGCTCTTCTTAATCCTCTTTTAGATCTAACAATAACAGCTTTTACAACATCGCCTTTTTTCACAACGCCACCTGGTGTTGCTGATTTAACAGAAGCTACAATAATATCTCCAATATTAGATGTTTTTCTATACGAACCACCTAAACATCTAATACACATAATTTCTTTTGCTCCTGTATTATCTGCTACTTTTAATATTGTTTGTTGTTGTATCATTTATGGTTCCTCCTTTCTATTTTATATCTGCTTTTTCCACAACTTCAACTACTCTCCATCTTTTATCTTTAGAAAGTGGTCTTGTTTCCATTACTTTTACTTTATCACCAATTTGGCAAACATTTTCTTCATCATGTGCTTTTAATTTATAAGTTCTTTTAACTGTTTTACCATATACGCCATGACTAACACTAGTTTGAACAGCTACTACAACTGTTTTCTCCATCTTATTAGAGATTACTGTACCAATCATAACTTTACGAAGATTTCTTTCTTCCATTTAGATTTCTCCTTTCTATATCTTAAGCTTTTTTAGTGTCTGCAATTTTTCTTTCTGTTAAAACTGTATTTATTTTAGCTATATCTCTTTTTACTTCTTTTATTTTCATAGGATTATCTAATCCATTAGTAGCTAAACTAAATTTTAATTTAAACAATTCTGTTTTTAGTTCACCTAATTCTTTCTCTAAATCTGGTGAAGACATTTCTCTTATTTTACTTATCTTCATCATTTTCACCTACCTTTTCAGTTTCTTTCGCTACGAATTTTGTTTTATTAGGTAGTTTGTTCATAGCTAAACGTAAAGCTTCTCTTGCAACGTCTTCTGATACTCCAGCAATTTCAAACATAACTCTTCCTGGTTTTACTACTGCAACCCAATATTCAGGTGCACCCTTTCCTTTTCCCATACGAGTTCCAATTGGTTTTGCTGTAATTGGTTTGTCTGGAAAGATTTTAATCCAAACTTTTCCACCTCTTTTTATATAACGAGTCATTGCAATACGAGCTGCTTCGATTTGATTTCCTGTAACTAAAGCTCCTGTTACTGCTTGAATTCCATATTCTCCATCTGTAACAGTATTTCCTCTTGTTGCCTTTCCTCTCATTCTACCTTTTTGCATTTTTCTATGTTTTGTTCTTTTTGGCATTAATGGCATTATTGGTCTCCTCCTTCCATTTTCTTCTCTGGAAGAATTTCTCCTTTATAAAGCCAAACTTTTACACCGATTTTTCCATAAGTAGTATCTGCTTCTGCAAATCCATAGTCAATATCTGCTCTTAAAGTTTGTAAAGGAATATTTCCTTCTTTATAAAATTCAGTTCTAGCCATATCTGCTCCACCTAATCTTCCAGATACTGAAGTTTTTATTCCTAAAGCACCTGCTTTAATAGATTTTTGCATACATTGTTTCATAGCTCTTCTGAATGAAATTCTTCTTTCCAATTGCCCAGCAATATTTTCTGCTACTAATTGAGCGTCTGTATCAGCATTTTTTACTTCTACAATATTTAAATTTACTTCTTTACTAATTAATTTAGCAAGTTCAGCTTTTACTGTTTCTACTCCTGCTCCACCTTTTCCAATTACAATTCCTGGTTTTGCAGTATATAGATTCACTTTAATCGCTTTTGCTGTTCTTTCAATTTCAATTTTAGAAATACCAGCAAGATACAATTTTTTCTTTAAAAATTTACGAATTTTTTGATCTTCTACTAAATAATCTGCAAAATTTTTAGAATCTGCATACCATTTAGAATTCCAGTCTTTTATAATTCCAACTCTTACTCCTGTTGGATGTACTTTTTGTCCCATCTGATTCTTAGTCCTCCTTTTCTTTTAAAACAATTGTTATATGACTTGTTCTTTTTCTAATTCTTACTGCTGAACCTTTTGCAGCTGGTCTAATTCTTTTTAATGTTGGTCCTTGATTTGCATAAATTTCAGCAACATATAAATTATCATGTTTCATATCATGATTATTTTCAGCATTTGCTATAGCTGATTTCAACAATTTTTCTATTATTTCTGATGATGCTTTTGGTGTAAATTTTACAATAGATAAAGCTTCGTCTATATCTTTTCCTCTAATTAAGTCTGCTACAATTTTAACTTTTCTAGCAGAAATTCTAGCATATTTTAAAGTTGCTCTTGCTTCATTTATAACGGCTGTTTCTTTCTCTTGCACTTTTCTTACCTCCTATTTTTTATTTTGCTGTCTTTTTGTCTCCTGCATGACCTTTAAATGTTCTTGTAGGAGCAAATTCGCCTAATTTATGACCAATCATTTCTTCTGCTATATAGATTGGAACATGTTTTCTTCCATCATGTACAGCGATAGTATGACCAACCATTTGTGGATAAATCGTAGAAGCTCTTGACCATGTTTTTAAAACTTCTTTATTTCCCGTTTCATTCATAGCTTCTACTCTTTTTAGTAGTTCAGGCGCTACGTATGGTTTTTTCTTGCTTGATCTTGACATTAAATTTCTCCTCCTTACTTTCTTCTCTTAACAATAAATTTATTAGATTGTTTCTTTTTATTTCTTGTTTTATATCCAAGTGCTGGTTTACCCCAAGGTGTCATTGGTCCTGCGTGTCCAACAGGTGCTCTACCTTCACCACCACCATGTGGGTGATCTACTGGGTTCATAACAGATCCTCTTACAGTTGGTCTAATTCCCATATGTCTTTTTCTACCAGCTTTACCAATTTTAACATTTTCATGATCGCTATTTCCGATTACTCCAATAGTAGCTCTACAAGTTGCTAAAATTAATCTCATTTCTCCAGATGGAAGTCTTACATGAGCATATTTTCCTTCTTTTGCCATTAATTGAGCACTTTGCCCAGCAGCTTTTACTAATTTTCCACCTTGTTTTGGATTTAATTCAATATTATGAATTAGAGTACCAACTGGTATACTACTAATTGGCATACTATTTCCTGGTTTGATATCAACTGCTTCTCCAGAAATTACGGTATCTCCTACTTTTAATCCTTGTGGAGCTAAAATATATGCTTTATTTTCATCTTCATATTGAATTAATGCGATATTAGCACTACGATTAGGATCATATTCAATTCCTATTACTTGTGCTGTCATATCATCTTTTCTTCTTTTAAAATCAATTATTCTATATTTTTGTCTATTTCCACCACCTTGATGTCTTACTGTAACTCTACCATATGAATTTCTTCCTGCATTTTTCTTTTTCTTTGCTAATAAAGATTTTTCAGGAGTTTTTTTAGTAATTTCTTCATAATCTGAAACTGTCATATTTCTTCTAGATGGTGTGTATGGTTTAAAATGTTTCATTCCCATTTTTCTATATTCTCCTTTATTTTTATTTACGGATTTTTTCCTGTTCCGTATACAGATATTCTTTATTCTCCGGGTTCTTTCCCGATAGGTGATTTTTGTTCTAATTTCCATTTAAAATCGCTAACTACCTTGCAAATATTTTCTGCTTCTTGATCATTAAGTAGACTAAAATTGGTTCCATACTTTTTTTCACATAAATTAATTAATTCTCTTGCCATTTTTACTTCTTCTGGTGGATTTTCCATTTTATATTTTTCCAACATAACTTTTAGTTCTCTATATCTTTCTGGCAATAATTTTCTAACCAATTTTATTCTTTCTTGTTCTTCTATACCTAATCGTTTACAGAATTCTTCCCTATCTTCCATATTATTCCTTCTTTTTTTAGAATTACATTATTTTCTAAATAATATAGTAGATTTTTAAATTTCACAGGTATCTATTAAGCTCCCATGAATTCATCAATTGAATCTTTATATTTTTTAGAAACTTTTGTCTCTTTTCCACCTTTTGCTAAATAAGTAACATCTTCAGGATTGGTGTCAATTGTAACAATTGCTTTCTTCCAATCTGATGTTTTACCTAAATGATATCCCACTCTTTTCTTTTTTCCACTTACATTCATGGTATTTACTTTTAATACTTTTACTTCAAAAAGTTTTTCCACTGCTTTTGCAATTTCGACTTTTGTTGCATTTTTATTTACTTTAAAAGTATATTTACCTGTTTGTAATTCATCGTTACTTTTTTCAGTAACAACTGGTGCTATAATAATTTCTTCTGGTTTCATTATTTTGCGTACACCTCCTCTAATTTTTTAACTGTGTCTACTGGTAAAATTAGATTCGTGTATTTTAACAAATCAAATACATTAATGTTATTTGCTAAAATTGTTTTTACTCCTTCTATGTTTCTAGAAGACATTAAAACATTTATATTTTTTTCTGGAAGAACAATCAATGTTTTTCCTTCAATTTTTAAATCTTTTAAGGCTTTTACCATTATATTTGTCTTAATTTCTTTTAATTCTAATTTATCTACTACTGTTAATTGTTTTTCTAATACTTTTGAACTTAAGATTGATTTAATAGCTAATCTTCTTTCTTTTTTATTAACTGTGTATCTATAAGAACGTGGTTTTGGTCCTAAAGCAATTCCACCTTTAATCCATTGTGGGCTTCTTGTTGACCCTTGTCTTGCTCTACCTGTTCCTTTTTGTCTCCATGGTTTTTTACCACCGCCAGAAACTTCTGCTCTTGTTTTTGTACTTTGTGTACCTTGTCTTTGATTAGCTAAATAATTAACAAGTACACTATGTACTATGTTTTCGTTTGGTTCAATTCCAAATACATTTTCAGCTAATTCTATATCGCTTACTTTTTTCCCTTTTAAATCATATACGTCTACTTTTGGCATTTTGTTATTCCTCCTTCCTTCTATTTAGTAGCCTTTACAGCTGATTTTACTTTTAGAATAGTTCCCTTTGCACCAGGAACACTTCCTTTTACTAATATTACATTTTTGTCCATGTCAACTCTAACAACATCTAAATTCTGTATTGTAACAGTAACTCTTCCCATATGACCTGGTAGTTTTTTACCTTTAAATACTCTACCTGGTGTTGATGTAGATCCCATAGAACCTGGTCTTCTATGATACATAGAACCATGTCCCATTGGTCCTCTATGTTGTCCATGACGTTTAATAACACCTTGGAATCCTTTTCCTTTTGAAGTTCCTTGTACATCTACTTTTTCTCCAGCTACAAAAATATCTGCTTTTACTTCATCTCCAACTTTATACCCTTCAATAGAATCTAATCTAAATTCTCTTAAATGTTTTTTGTTGGCTATTTTGGCTTTAGCAAAATGTCCTGCTTCTGGTTTATTGATATGTTTATCTTTTACATCTCCATATCCTAATTGGATAGCATCATAACCATCTGTTTCTACTGTTTTTACTTGTGCTACAATATTTCCTTGTGTTTCAATAACAGTTACTGGAATGACATTTCCTTTTTCATCAAATATTTGTGTCATACCGATTTTTTTTCCAATAATTCCTTTTTTCATTGTCTTTTTTTCCTCCTAACTATTGGCTGACATTTTTGTCAGCTTGGTTTTGATGAAACTGATTAAACAGCATCATATTTACAATTTAATTTTTTTCTTCATTATAATTTAATTTCTATATCAACACCAGCTGGTAATTCTAATTTCATTAGACTATCTACTGTTTTTTGTGTTGGATAAAGAATATCGATAACTCTTTTATGAGTTCTCATTTCAAATTGTTCTCTTGAATCTTTGTCTTTATGTGGAGAACGCAAAATTGTTACGATTTCTTTTTGTGTTGGTAATGGAATAGGACCTGAAACTTTTGCTCCTGTTTTTTTAGCAGTATCTACTATTTTTTCAGCAGACTGATCTAAAACTACATGGTCATAAGCTTTTAATCTTATTCTAATTTTTTCACTTGTTGCTACCGTATTTGCCATTGTAATTTTCCCTCCTTCTTTTTTTGTTTTTATTTTCGGCTTTTGCCGGGGATAGCTTAGTTTGCTATCAAAATTACCTTGGCAAGTTAAAACGTACTCTGGTGTTTTCAAGAACACTTATATAAAAACCCAAAACGTGCATGATAATTTTGGGATAAGTACATTTCTTACCGCCTGGTCTTTGCCATAACATACTCCGCCAAAGTTCCCTCCATTCCACATGTCCGTAGGAATGTAGCCACATTTGGCTTCAACGCTTATAAATTCATGCTTTATAATTATACAACGCTTATTTCCGTATGTCAACACTTTTTTACAAATTTGTAATATTTTTACTATTTTATAAATACTTTAAAAAAACGACCTTTAAAAGATCATTTTTTTATTCTTCTTCAATTATTTTTTCAATCGATTCTTTTCTCATTTCTTTAATTAATTTACAGCTTTTATTTAGTTTTTCTTGTTCTTCTTGATTCAAATCTAATTCTATCAATTCTCTTACTCCGTTTTCATTAATGATAGCTGGTACTCCAATATATATATCATTTTGTCCATATTTGTTTTTTAAATAAGTAGAAACGGTTAAAATAGAATTTTCATCATCTAAGATAGCTCTTACTAATCTGTTTAATGCCATTCCAATTCCATAATAAGTAGCTTTTTTCTTTTCAATAATTTCATAAGCAGCATTCACCACTCCTTCATGAATTTTTTTTAAATCTTCCATTGGATGTCCATTATCTTTCATTATATCTTTTACTTTTTTACATCCAATATAAGCATGATTCCACGGAACAAAAGAAGAATCTCCATGTTCTCCCATAATATAAGCATGAACGTTTTTACTAGATACTTTAAAAAAATCTGCCATTAAATAACGAAGCCTTGCTGTATCTAAAACAGTTCCCGAACCAATAACTTGATTGTTTGGCAATTTTGAAGTTTTCCACACTATATATGTCATTAAATCAACTGGATTACTTGCTACTATCACAATTCCATTAAATCCACTTTCCATAATAGAAACTGTAATTTGCTTCATAATCTTTGCATTTACTTGCGCTAATTCTAATCTCGTTTGTCCTGGCTTTTGAGCAATACCTGCAGTTATCACTACTATTTGGGCATCTTTACAATCACTATAATTACCAGCTTTAATTACCATCTTTTGAGGTGCATATGGCAATCCATGAGATAAATCCATTTCTTCTCCTTTGGTTTTTTCTTTATCAATATCAATTAAGATTAGTTCTTCAATTCCTCCTCTATTTAACATAGAATATGCCATACTCATTCCTACAAAACCCGTTCCTACTAACACTACTTTTCCTTTTTTCATTTTTTCTCTCCTCTCTTTATTAGTTGCATAATATTATAGCATTTATTTTTACTCTTTCCAAGTATATTATTTTACTTTTTCCATAAATTATGATATAATCACAAAAAAAATCAAAGTAAGGAGTGCTTAAACATGAATTCAAATTCAGATAATACTACTACTTTAGCTGAAAGCAAGGTGTTAATCTTATATCTATTAAATCTTATAGATGCAGAATTTAAACAAGATGACCTTTTTCAAATTATTACTTCTATTAATAATATGAACTATTTTTACTTTAAACAAGTATTAACTGATTTAATCGATTCTAAACTAGTAGGTACTTATACAAAAGAAGAAAATCCAGTAATTCGAATTACATCTGAAGGAAAAAATGCATATATTCTTACAAAAGATGTCTTACCTGGAATTTTAAAATTAAAAGCTGATGCTATTTTTGCAAAAGAATTTTCTACAATAGAAGAAAAATCTTCCATTATTACAGAATTTATACCTAAAAATGAAAATGAATATACTGTAAAATGTAAAATTGTAGAAAATAATGAAATTATATTTGAAGTTAAAACATTTGCTGGTTCTAGAGAAATGGCAAAACATATTGTAGATAATTGGAAGCAAAATGCTACTAATATTTATCCTCAAATTTTAAATTTATTATTACAGAATAATACATAAAAGGAAGGCTTAAAGCCTTCCTTTTAAAATAGTAAACATAGTATAATAAAAATTAATACCTTTATCATAATTTCTCTAAAAAAGTGATAATTAATACATGCTATGCCAATTTGATTAATTTTATCAAAACCTTCTACTAATTTTTGAATTTCTTCTTTTGAAGATATTCTTTTTTCTTCCATATATTCTTTTGCTAGAAATCTAGCTTTTATCATTGCATCATTTTCTAAATAAACTCTAACACAATAGTAAATTATACTAAAAATAAATAATATTACTAAAAACAACATTTTATATGGTAATACTTTTAAAACCAGTAAAGCACATATGATTATAAAATATATCAAGTAAAAATTTGAAAATATAAAATTAAATAACAAAAGTTTTCTACTCTGAATTGAATGCAAACATTCATGGGCAATTGTCTGTATCCTAGTATAACTTTTTTGTATATCCCCAATTAGAATTTTATCTGTTACAGCTATATATAGGCTCGCCTCAGCTCCTGAATTTTCCTCTATTTTAACTTTTTCATTATTCAATTTTTTCAGATATTCTTGACATATTTGCTTGTTACTTGGATAAGCTTTTGCCAATTCATCTAATTCTTTGTCTTCTCCAATATGTTCCAATTCTTTTTGATGATAGTCAAAAACATATTCTAAAATTAATAAAGCAATTAATAAAATAGTTCCTATTATAATAAATTCCACTTTTTACTCCTCAATAAAATTATTGTATAACGTCTCGAATTGCTTCCCCAATAATTTTATTAACATCTGCTATCATAATGTTAAATTTTGTCTCTGCTTCGAAATATTTTTTAGCATCTTCTATTTTAATTAATTCAGTATATAAATCTTGTACTTCTTTATATTTGGCTTCATCTTGTTTTCCTGTTTGCATTGCTATCATTTGAGTTTCATATCTTGCTTGTTCAAATTTAGACATTTTATCTTTTAATGATGTATTTAAATTTAAAGCTTGTTTTGCTAACTTATAATTAGTATATTCTTCTGATTGTTTAATTTCTTGAGCTAATCTATTAGCTGTATCATAAACGTTCATGTTTTTTTCCTTCCCTTATGAATTTGTATTTGTTTGATTTGTTTGGGTTGTCTCTACTTCTGGTGTTGGTGCTTCTATAATAACTTTGGAAGCAATTGGACAAATATTAACAAAAGTATTTCCATCATTTACTTTAATCTCGTTTCCTTCTAAATCTTGATATTTTGTCTTTGAATCACGTGCTTCTTTAATACATTTAATTTTTATTGCTTTTCCATTTGTAATATAATATCCATCAAAAGTTCCTATATTTTTCAAGCCTTGTCTTCCTTTATTCTCTTTATCTGTTAGTGTATAATTATCACAAAAAGTAATGATAATATTTTTAGCAGTTACCATTTCTTTTGTATCCCAGTCAATTTGTTTTTGATTTCTAGCATATCTTTCATAAACTTTCTTTTCTTCATTATATTTATACTTAACAGTTTGAAGTTGAGAATGTGGAATTGTTACACTAATTGCTCCTTGTGCTCCTTCTAATTCTACTTCATCTGTTACATACTTTAATACACTTTCTTTATTTGAAGTAGTTCTGAATTTTTTCTTGGCAGCAGATTCTAACAATTTAGCTGTACTAGTTACTGCATTGTGTGGAGCTGCCTTATCTTTTACTCTCCAGAAAGTGCTACCATCTTCTACAATTCCATCAATTTCATTAATACTATACTTTTTAATATCACTAGCCGCTTGTGGACTTTCTCCAAAATGCACATAAATAGCATCATTTTCCATTGCATAATCAATAAAATAATGTCTTGCACTTCTTACTGGCCCTATTTTTTCAAGATCTACTCCTTTGAATAATGCCATTAATCTAGTTTCTCCGCCTTCTACAATAATTTCATATACCATATAGGCTTTCTGCAACCCTGCTTGTGGCCATGCTCCTTTATGATTATCAATCATGACCGCTATTGGTCTATCCTCTCCTTGAAAAATCTGCACTTTTTTTTCTTCTACT
The DNA here is from genome assembly GCA_947628415.1 of uncultured Clostridia bacterium. GTDB lineage: Bacteria > Bacillota > Clostridia > TANB77 > CAG-508 > CAG-269. Next base: position 33,417 of record CANQZU010000005.1, read on the forward strand.
TTTTTAGTTACTTCTGCATTTTCTTCTGTAGCAGAAGTCTCTTGATTTTTTTTGTCTGTTACAATTTTATATCCAAGTACTACTCCTGCTGCTATAATTAAAACAACTAAAACCATTATTAAGCTTTTAGTTCCAGTTTTTCTTTTCTTTTTTCTTCTTTCCATATTCTTATCATTCCCTTCTATTATTGATACACTTTTAATGTTGACAATATCTCTTCTTCTTTTTTTCGCATTTCAATTTTATCTATTTCTTGGACATGGTCATATCCCATTAAATGGTAAAAGCCATGAACTAACATATAACTTAATTCTCTTTCAAAACTATGTCCATATTCTTCAGCTTGTTCTTTTACCTTATCAATTGATATAACAATATCTCCCAAAATATCTTCATAATCAAAGTTTTTTTGCTTGATTTTTTTATCTAGCTCGTCCCTCTCAAACATAGGAAAAGAAAGTACATCTGTTGCTCGGTCTACTTCCCTATATTTTTGATTTACTTTTTTTATATTTTCTGGATTAGTTAAGATTATTGTAATACATAATTTTGATTTCTCTAAATTTTCTACCTTAAAACATTGTGTCATTACCTTTTTTATTATCTCTTCATATTCTTTATTTTTTTCTATATCTTGATAGAGTATCTCATACATATTTACACAACTTCCTTAACTTTTTTGTATTTTCCTTTTGATTGGTAAGAATTCATTATTTGTCTTATTGCGCCATAATCTACCAGTTTTCTTTTGTAATATTTTATAATTTTAGAGTAATCTGTTTTTTCATTATGTAATTTTTTCATATCATTTTTTATAAATAAAATTTCTTTTTCCTTTACATATTGTATAAAATTAGATTCTTTTAGTTTGGAAATTTCTTGGTAACGATTCCAAAAAATTTTATACTCTTCTCTCGCTTTTGGTGAATCCCAATAAACTTTAGTAGACAACAATTTAATATTATAATCTTCTATCAAATTAATTAACATGGAATATACTTTTTCTCTTTTAGCTGCCATTTTAGTATCTTGTAATAATGTTCTAGCATCTTTCAAAAGTTTTTCATAGCATTGTTCTGCTACAATAAGTGGTAAACTATGTGTAAATAGTTTTCTACTTATAGCTAATAGAATCATATTTTTTTCAATGATATCTTTTGTATCTAATTTTCCAACTTCATAAGTTTGATATTTTTCGTATTCTGATATAACATCTTCCATATTTTTATTTCGTTTTATTGCCATTTTTAAAGGTACTATATTTTGGATATAATCTTCCAAAGTATAAAATATCTTATTATAAATCCATTCTTTTGATGTATCATAATAATTTATATTGTCTGCTACTTTTATGGAATAATTTTTCAAAATAGACTTAAATAAAGTATCCATTTTAGATAAATAAAACTTATTGTATTTTTCTAATACTTTCTGTTTTCCATCTATTTTAATGCCTTCATAATCTAATTCCATTAAGTATTTTTGTTTTCGATATTTATATTCAACATATTCATTTTCTTTTAAACTAGTTACTTCATAGTATTTAGATAAAGCGTTTTTTTCAAATTCAGAAGCTGTATTATTCTTTACTTTTTTATAAATAGAATCCATTACATATTTATCTAATGCACTTAAATAAGCTTCATATGCAATATCATATTTTTTTTCTTTTTCTTCTTGCCCATAATCATCTTGTTGCATACTATTTTCAAAAGCTTTTATGACATTATTCCTTTTAATTGAAATTAACATACCGTTAATTCCTATTTTAGTAGGTATCAAAATTCTTGTTAAAGTATTGGTTATTTTGTTAAAAAAATTTCTATCTGCTCCTGTTATTTTAAGGCTTCTTTCTTCCATTTAAATCATCCCTTCAAAATACAATTTTTTCATTAGTCCCTATATTTTCCAAAACTTCATATGTAACATAGATATCGATACTATTTTCCTTTTCGTAAGTATTAATATTTTTCCCCACAATCGATTCCTTGTCTTCAATTTCTTGATTCAATTCTTCTTGTAATTGTTGTATCCCTATGTTTTTAGCTTCATCCAATTCATATGTTTTTGGTTGTTCTTGTACTTCTTTATTTGTTGTTTTTAAAATTGAAATTGGTAAATAAAAGTCTGAAAATAATCTCATTTTGTTTTCCGTTTCTATTGTATCATAAATTTTAAATTTTGAAACCCCTTTATGCAAATTTATTTTAAAATTATTAATTTTTATTGAATATTTATTTTCAATATTCCCTGTTTCTATTCTTTCCGTAGTATTCAAAGGAATATTTTTATATTTAGTATGCCATACTTTTGCTTGTATTTCTCCTTTTGCATGGACATAACGAATTCCTGTATATTTTCCTTCCATCCATCCATTAATTAGAGTATCTCCAACATTAACAGTATCTCCTACTTGTATATTAGCCGTTCCAGTTTGCGCATTAATTTTAGTAATAATACCCGCTTTATTTGAAATAATACTACAATATTCATTTTCATCAATAATTTCTGGTTTTTCATCTGCTTTTACAACTCTTACAATTGCATTTGTCCCTTTTAATTCAATACCTATCCATGCAATATCTTTTCTTTTTAATCTAATATTATTAACAATTTCTTTTGTATTAATTTTAGACTTTAATTCACCTAACTTTAATCCAGCATCTTCTATATCTTGTAAAATATTTTCCAATTCTAATCCATTTTCTTCTCTTATATCCACATTCCATACAAAATGAGAGGATAAGAATATTAAAAATGCTATTAAAAGTAAAAAAATAAAAAATATTTTTCTTTTTTTATAACGATGAAATAAAAATGGAATCCCTTTTTTATTTTCTATTTTTATTTTACATTTTGTTTTTTTAGCTATTTTACAAATTGCTTTAAAATCTTGCACGCCTACTCTAAAATTTAACTCTATTTCTTTTTTTCTTTTTAAACGCCAAATAACAATGTGACTTGATCGACACATATTAATAAATCTTTCAATATAATATCCTTCTATGGAAATTGTTAAATAGCCAAGAAGATAACTAAATAAGATTTTTATAATCATGCTATACTCCCTTAATCTACTACTTTTTCAATATCAATACTTTCAATTTGACCAGTTACTTTAATATCATCATTTGTCATATTTTCTAAATTTAATTGAAAACCATTTATATTAATAATGCCAATATAAGTATTAATCCTAACAAAAAATTCTTCATACTCTAATATTCCTTTAAAATTTTCTATAATCATCTCGTCAAATCCTGTCAAAATAATTCTAGGAATATCTGAACAAACTTCTTTTGGCAATTCCAACATTTTATCAATTCTACTATAGTTTTTCTTCTTCATAAAATTTCCTTCCTTATGATTGTTAATTTTGAGCAAGTATAAAGTAAGTATTATTTTATAAATTCATCTAAAGATTGAAATTCATAGCCCATACTTTTTGCTTCTTTAATTATATAATCTAAAATATTTGTATTAGTTTTTGAATTTCCATGTAAAAGCATGATTTCTCCATTGTGTAAATTATCTAATATTTTCTTTTTAGCTGTTACTTCATCTGGTTGTTTATTTTCATTCCAATCTTCATACGCAAATGACCACATAACAGTTTTATAACCTAATCGATTAGTCACTTTTAAAGTATTTTCATTAAATTCACCTTTAGGCGGTCTTAAATATTTCATTTCATAATTAAATTTTTCATAAATAGATTGATGTAAATCCATCACTTCTGTTTTTATTTTTTCTTCCGTTAATTCTGGCATACTTTTATGATTTACTGTATGATTTCC